>JAGLOY010000108.1 GCA_023138735.1 Candidatus Aegiribacteria sp.
GACGCCGTAGACATGTTCAAGCAGTCACTCCAGATTGATGCCACCCAGCTTGATGTACTTGAAGACCTGAGGGAGATCACCGGCAAACCTGTCTGGAAGATACTTGACAAAGGTACCTGGATGGGTGAGGAAGAAGAAGAGTAACGCAGGGGGACTGATTACTGCAGGAGTGGTTTCTAAGCTCTTGATTTTATAAGATCGGTGACCAGGGAAGCTGTGGGAAATTTCTCCCGCAGCTTCTTTTCGTACAGCCCAGTCAGAAAATCAATCTCCGTTCTCCTTCCGGAGATAATATCCTGAAGCATGCTGCACATGTTGGGCTGCGATTCAAGCAGGAAATTCATCATTTCCCTCGCCTTTGCTGCCGCGGCATCCCTGTGAACCTCCGGTATCACTCCGACCAATTCTGTGAAAAGTGTATCTGCTGCTGTACCGAGGCCGGCTTGCAGAAGCTGATTGTTTCTGAGGAGGGAGAGAGCACCAAGGGGATTGATAACGCTGTTTGTCAGCCATTTTGACCAGCGGACAATCTCCATCTCGAAGGTAGGAACAACATGGAGAGAACTCTCTCTGAAAAGATCGGCTGCCCTGCCCCCTTCGGTCACTATCAGATCACCTTCTGCGGTTTCCACAGAGTATCTGTCCAGAAGGTGAAAACCTGCGGTAAGAACGGCTGGTTCAACTCTTTCTCTCCAGGATTCCCCCCATTCATCCTCAAGACCCATTCCATTCGTAAGGCAGATGCAGCGATCATCGCTGGAATCCATGGCGGGTTTCGCTGCAAATGCGAGATCGTAGGCTTTCAGAGCCACAACACAGTAATCACAATGGATACGATCACCGGATTCGACTTTTTCAACAGTACCTTTTCCTGAAAATGCACCGGAGGATTCAAGCGTCATCTTCCCGCGGCCGCTTCCATGAGGTCCGGCTATGAGAACGTTGAAATTACTGGAAAGGGCAACGGCCAGTCCTGTTCCGACTGAGCCGTCACCCCAGATGATTACAGATCTATTTCTCTGCACTTTTCGCAGCGGGTTTCTTTGCTTTTTTCTCAGTTTTTTCCTTTTTCTCTTCAACCTTTTCTATAATCTCTTCGACCTTATCCATACCCTTTTCTCTGGCATGCTCGAGTTTTTCACGCGTTTCATCAAGCTTCCTGATCATCTCCTCGTACTTCTCTTTCCCAGTTGTGGAGACTTCGTCGACCATCTTTTTTCCTTCGGCTATCAGCTTCTCTGCCTCAGTCCGGAAATGAGTGTAGAATTCCTCACCCCTGCCGTAGAGATCCTCAGTTGTTGCTCGAACTTTCTCCCTTGTTTCCTCACCTTTTGCAGGTGCGTATAGAAGGGCGAATATTCCTCCAGCCAGAGCCCCCGCCACAAATGCCCAGAATTCACCTTTGCCGTTTTCAGCCATCGTTATCTCCTTTCATTCTCCGCAACATTTCTTATACTTCTTTCCGCTTCCGCATGGGCACGGATCGTTCCTGCCGACCTTGGGGTTATCCCTGATTATCGTCGCCGGTCTTCCACCTGTCTTCTGCGGTTCCTGTTCCCCAACAGAACCAGGAGCAGGAAGGGCTGAAGATGGATGCATCGCATTGCCGCTTACCTGCCGGTTCTCCGGAAGACCGGTCCGCGCATTCGCGGGCCATAATGAAAGCACTTGCCTGACCGCCAGTCTATCGATCCTGTCAAGCAGTTCCTCGAACAGACCAAAAGCTTCCTTCTTGAATTCCACCAGAGGATCACGCTGCGCGTAAGCCCTCAGGTTTATCCCTGATTTCAGATGGTCAATCCCATAGAGGTGTTCCCTCCACATGGAATCAATAGAACCGAGAACCGCCCGTTTTTCAAGCTCTGCAGAGAGTTCCAGACCTATCTTCTCCTTCTTCATGTAATAGTATTCAAGAACAAGATCCGCAGCAGCATTTCTTGCTTCCTCGGCGGAATACTCTCCCGATATAAGCCTGGAAATATCAAATCTGGTTCCGGAGATCTCTCCAAGCAGAATCTGGGCTCTTTCCTGATTCCATTCTTCGACCTCTGTTTCATCAGTTATCGCTTCGGTAAGAACGTGACGCGATACCGCCCGGATCATATCGATTACTTCCTCTGAGAGTTCCTCTCCGGTTAACGCCTGAAGCCTCCTGTCGTAGATAACTTCACGCTGCCGATTAACAACGTCGTCGTACTCGATAAGGTGCTTCCTTATCCCGAAGTTGTACTCTTCAACCCTTTTCTGCGCTTTCTGAATGGCCTTTGTCAGAAGTGAATGTTCGATCGGTTCGCCCTCATCCTCTCCTCCACTTTTTTTCATGAAATCGATGAGCTTTTCCGAAGCGAACAGCCTGAAAAGATCATCTTCAAGTGAAAGGTAGAATCTGCTGGCTCCGGAATCACCCTGACGGCCGCATCTTCCGCGCAGCTGCCTGTCTATTCTTCGGGATTCATGTCTGGCTGTACCTATTACGAAAAGACCACCGGGAACTGTGTTACCGCTTCCATCAGTTAATTCCTTTATCGATTCAGCCAGTTTTATATCGGTTCCCCGGCCAGCCATGTTGGTTGCGATAGTGACCGCACCCTTCTGACCTGCCCTGGTAATTATTTCAGCCTCCTGCAGATGATGCTTGGCATTCAGAACGCTGTGAGGGATTTTTCTGGCTTTCAGCAGCTTGGACAGCAATTCTGAAATATCCACCGAAACCGTACCGACAAGTACCGGCTGGTCCATCGAATGAAGCCGCTGAATCTCGTTGATTATCGCTGTGTATTTCTCCCGCCGGGTCCTGTAAACCTGGTCGTTGAAATCCTGTCTTATTACAGGGACATTTGTTGGTATGACAACCACATCGAGGTTGTAAATACTCTCGAACTCATCAGCTTCGGTTTCAGCTGTTCCCGTCATACCGGCAAGCTTCGAATACATCCTGAAATAGTTCTGTATGGTAATGGTTGCCAGGGTCTGGGTTTCGCTTCTTATCTCGACATTCTCCTTGGCTTCAAGAGCTTCATGCAGACCGTCACTGAAACGTCTTCCCGGCATGAGTCTTCCGGTGAACTGGTCTACGATCACCACTCTTCCATCCTGAACAACGTATTCCACATCTTTCTCGAACAGTTGAAAGGCTCTGAGGAGCTGATCAATATTGTGCAGAGCTTCAGCTTTGTGAGAGTGTTCCTGGTAAGCCTGCCTTCGCAGTTCCTGCTTTTTCTCCTCGGGGATTTCCTGAAGTTCTATCTCAGCCATCCCATCTCCGATATCATCGAGCAGGAAGAAATCAGGGTCATTTGGAGAAAGCGTTTTTCTGCCTGCCTCCGAAAGAGCAATGGATTTCTCCTTTTCATCCATTGCGAACAGGAGATCTTCTTCAAGTTCATGAGCCCTTTTCTCCCGGAGGATAACACCTTCCATCTTTTGCAGGGCCTGCAGACGATCGGGGTCTTGCAGTGAACGCACAAGTTTTCTCTGCTTTGGAGCTCCCTTCCTTGCCTTTAAGTACAGAAGAGCGGCTTCCTCCTCATTCCCTTTATCCCAGAGTTCGTCCGCTTCGGCAACTATTCCGTTAACAAGAACCGTCTGTTTTCTGACCAGTTTATGAACATCGTTCCTGTATTCCTTGTAGCGGTTCTGAGAACGCGCTACAGGACCGCTGATGATAAGGGGGGTTCTTGCTTCATCTACAAGGACACTGTCCACCTCGTCCACGATCACGTAGTTGTGTCCGCGCTGAACCCGGGTCACAAGATTTACAGCCATATTGTCCCGAAGGTAATCAAAACCGAACTGATTGTTCGTTCCGTATGTGATGTCCTTCCGGTACTGCATCCTTCTTTCCTCAGGATTCATCTCCATCTGTATGCACCCGATGGAGAGGCCGAGATATTCGTAGACCCCGCTCATCCATTCAGCGTCTCTTTTAGAGAGGTAATCGTTCACGGTTACAAGGTGAGCGCCCTTTCCGACGGGAATGTCCTCAATAGGCTCAAACTCCCATTTATCAGGATCATCACCGAATTTCTCCTCAGAAAGCTCCATCCATTTCGGGTTCAGTTCAAGCGCATTCAGATACATGGGCAATACCGCGACCAATGTTTTGCCCTCGCCTGTGGCCATCTCGGCTATTTTACCCTGATGGAGTACAACGGCACCCATTATCTGAACATCGAAGGGGACCATATTCCAATCAAGACTGCTACCGGTGACCACCCAGGGCTGACCTAGAAGCCGTCTGCAGGATTCCTTCACGACGGCAAAGGCTTCACACATTATGTCATCAGTGGTTTCGCCCTTTGCAAGCCTGATTCTGAACTGTCTGGTAAAACCCTTCAATTCCAGCTCAGAGAGTGATTCAAGCCTCTCGCAGTATTCGTTCACTTCATCTACATACGGCTGGAGAGATGAAATTTTCTTATTCTGTCTGTCACCGAACAGTGAGTTGACTACTTTCTTGAACACTCTATCTACCCTCCGGGCAATGAAGCCTTAATCGCATTGCGAATTTCTATCAAATTACTGTTTCTATAATAACGAAAACATCGGGATTCCGGTACATCGGAGTTATCTCAGAGGTTCTATCCTTTGTTATATCACCCGTTCCCGGCCAGGGAGGTCTCCGCAGGCATCTTCCAGCAATGAGGAGCAGGATGATACTAATGACTATCAGGAATAGAGTTTTCAAACTCATGTATCAGTTCCAGCAGTGAATCGGCTTTGTGAACGTAGATCTCCTGAGAATCCCCAAGACTGGCAGCTTCCCAAAGGTGTTCCCGTGAGAGAAGTATCTCCCCTTCCCTCAGAGCATCCCTTCCGGAAACGTAAAGAGTCCAGCCCAGATTACGGCTGGTTTCAGGGCATATCCTGCTGTTCCTGGCTTTTCGCAGTGCCCATATTCGCCTGTCCATATCCTCTTCGGCTTCGGCCAGTGATGCACACGCCTGCCAGTAGGAGTAGCCTGTTGATCCTTCCAGTCTCATAAAATGAAGCTGTTCTCTGGAACGCTCCGTTTCCCCATTCTCCGCAAGTTTTTCCGCAAGCATGCACCTGTAGAATATTACATCCGGTGCAAGCGCAGCAGCAGTTTCAAACAGAGCGATAATACTGTCAGCTTCGACTTCGTTCCCAAGCAGTACGGCAAGCCATACACAGGCATCCGCAGCTGCTGAATCGTCATCACAGGCGGAAGTTGTGAGCAGGTACTCGACCGAAGAAGAAGGGCATATATCAAGTTCGCGCTCAGCGACGGCAAGGTAGTAGCGGCAAACACCTCCTCCTCTGATATAATCCCCGCAGCCGATCAATCCTTCGTACATTTCAAGGTTCTTCAAAGCCCGGATATACTCCGCAAGATACCACTGGTTATCCGGCTCGATCCTCCAGGCGGCAAGGGCAGGTTCGAGAGCGTCCTCAGGTTTTTCCATTCTGTTGCAGACCCAGGCGAGCCTGTAAAGGAGCCATGGGTTGGATGGATCCTCGGTTGTCTCTTCAAGTAGTAAAGGAAGTGCATCCGGCAGGTTGCCAGCTCTGGTGAGGGAATCACCTGGTGATACTGTCAGCAGAAAAAGGCAAAGTGGGAGGAAGTACTTTTCAGGAAGCAGTTTTCAGAACCCGGTCAGTGTGGAATCCGGAAGTGAACCGCTGATATGAAACTGAAACATGAAATCATCCGAAGGCTGCCATCTGAGGTCCAGCCCGCCAAGAATCCTGCCGGTTGAGAAACCGTGGAAATCGTATAGCTTGGCATATCCTATATCTATCGAGGCATACCAGTTCGGATGAAGTGAGAACGACATGGTTCCGACGGTAAGGCCGGTTCCAAGAGTTCGACCGCCTCCGCTGACCATGCTGAAACTAGCATAACCCGAAAAATCCGGATCGAACCAGGAACCGGTGGGTTCAATCAGGGAGAAATTGGTTGGTTCAAGGCCAACGGCCAGAACTGCGGATGAAACTGACAACAACAATGCAATTAATACTATCCTCATAATAGAATCTTCTCCTTGATTGAAATCCCCGCATACATGTCTAGTAATATATTACCCCGGAGGCAGGGTCAATGTTCCATTTGAAGCTGCGTTCAGATCCCAGACCGGCAAAAAGCCTTATAATTTACAATCCTGACAGAGTACTGAACTTGATTGCAGTTCCATGTATTTCATGCGGCAGGTCAACCTGAACGTTACTATGGACAGAGAAGCTTACTATTGACGGTAGTGATATTCAGCCTGTATCATTTTATTCAGAAGTGAATGCTTATGTATTTTGAAACGTATGATCTGCACGACTGTTTGTAGCTTTTTTTATCGCCGGTAGCTAATGGAGGTTGTAATGAATCTGACGCTAGTTCTCGCACATCTTGCTCTTGTGCTTGTGGGACAGGGTGATCTGGTATTTGTCGATAGCGATTTACGCAATGTAGAAGCGATGCCATGGATGGCAGGCTCTCAGATTGTGTACATTGAATCGGACTGTTTCATGGCACTGGCCGGAGATACTTCGCCCACCGGAGTGGACTGGGTGGCTATTGAAAGCGCCCCGGTCGATCTGGACCGTTTCAGGATCCTCTACACAGCCCAGTACATAGAGATTATGCCTTCTCTACCTGGAGAAATCATACTGACGACAGATGATTTTGTACTCATAAGGCTAGCAGAACCTGAGTTGGGACCGCTGGAGATACCAGGGATCGGCTTTCTTAGACCCCTGCGAATTCACAAGGGACGGAATCCCGCACCGAAACAGGATATCTCCTGGGTAGACAGCGTCCTGGTCGATGAGATTGTGAGTATGGTAAGTGAGGACAGCATAATGGCCTACATCGGGCACATGCAGAGTTATGGGACCAGATATATGACGAGTCCGGAGTACGATGCTTGCGCTGACTGGGCAGACACATGGATAGCCGCCCACAACATCCCATGCGAGCAGCAGACCTTTTTCTACTCCGGCGACTCGATGAGTAATGTAGTAGCTGAGATAGTCGGTCTTGAGAACCCTGAGGTTATTTACATAATCTGCGGCCATCTGGATTCCATGGGTCCTGTCGGTAACGCTCCAGGAGCGGACGATAATGCGAGCGGAAGCTCAGCAGTATTAGAGGCAGCACGAGTCATGTCTCAGTACTCATTCCGTAACACAGTCCGGTTCGTGCTTTTCGCTGCCGAGGAGGCCTGGATGGTCGGCAGCGAGTATTATGTTGAACAGGCGTACCTGCAGGGTGACGATATTCAGGGTGCCATCAACCTGGACATGGTTCTGTATGCACCTGGCTCGTCTGATTCGGTCTACATTCCCTATAACGATCAGTCCGGACCACTGGCCATCACCGCAGGTGAGTTATTCGCGGAGTATTCTCCCTCTATCTCCCCCAGAATTATTTATGACCCGAGCGCTCCCAGCGACCATGCATCGTTCTGGCTGTACGGTTATAGTGCAATAGAGATAGCGGAAGCCAGCGCGGAAGAGATCTGGGGAGGTTATAATCCGTACTATCACCAAGCGAGCGATCTGCTGAGCAATTATACCTTCAGCTTTCCGTACGGAACGGATATGATCAGGGCCTCTATCGGACTGATCGCAACACTTGCCGATCCAATCGGCCCGTCCTCAGTTGAGGGAGGAGTACTGAATCCCTATCGAATCAGTGTTTACCCAAATCCCTGCCATACCGGCTCGATCAGTATCCAGGCAGAGGGGTCAGCAATATACGGAGCACGGATTATCCTGATGGATCTTTCCGGGAGAGCAGTTGCAACTGGAGCGCTGGACGAATCGGGAGTCTGCCGGCTCGATCTACCCTCCCTGCCGAACGGAGTTTACTCGATCGTCTGTCCCGATACCGAGTCGACACCTGTCAGGTTCGTGCTGATTCGGTAAATAACCTTTCCTGAAAAAAGCAGGGAAGTGCCGGTTAAGCGAATTCATTGTCAATGTTCCGGGATATCTGTTTCTTTTTGAATACGCCAAGTACGATGATTCCAAGCAGTACTGCGAACCACAGGGTGGCGAAACGCATGATGATCGTTGTAACCGCCGCATCGGCCTCCGGCATAGCACTGATTAGAATGGCTCCTATGGTTATTTCTGTAAGACCGAGACCTCCAGGTATCATGGAGACGGCTCCGGCTATGGTTCCCGCCGAGTGAGCGAGCAGGGCAAGCCCCACTGAGAGCCCGGGTTCTATTCCCAGAGAAATGGACACCAGACAGAGCACGAGAGCTTCCGCACCCCAGGACAGAATTCCAAGGGGAACGGTTACCAACAGGCTCTTCAAATCCAGGAGAGATGAGCAGTTCCTGTGGAATTTTTCGAAACTTCCGCGGTGCTTCGCAACCTTTTTTATTCTGCAGAGATGATTGGCAAGGAATCCGAAAGCCTTCTCCCAGAGCAGGAAGACCATTATTGAAAGAACGAATACAATACCCGCACCTATGGCTATCATTGCCCCTCTGTGCCGAACGAGCACAAGACCGATAATGGCAATGAATATCATGCTGATTAGATCCGTTATCCGCTCGGCAACAACCACCGGGGAGGTTCTTGAGACCGGGATGTTCCTGCTGTCCTTAAGAAGGAAGCATTTCAGGAGTTCTCCAAGTTTGCCTGGTGAGACGGTCATCGAAAAGCCTGCAACGAATACCGAAAGGCTCTCCTTCCACGGAATGTGTACACCTATTCTAACCAGAAAGTACTGCCACTTGAAGAATCTCAGGAGATAATTCAGAAGAGACAGAGAAAGAAAAAGGGGTATCCAGTAGAGGGAAATACCCGATAGTGCATAACCCACTTCCTTCGCATCGGACAGAAAAACGATGGCTGTGTACACCGCTATGGCGAGGATGACTGACCAGATCGATTTTTTCAAGGGATCACTTGGCCTTGGAAGGGTTGCTATCCTTTATCATATGCCTAAGTTCCTCTGCCAGCCTGTTCATTCCCGGAAGGTCTTCGACCAGCTTAAGCGCCTTTGAAGCAAGCTTTGATGCTTCATCATTCTCTCCCTGCATGGAGCATGCCCTGGATGCAAGAGCAAGGGCGTTGGCTCTGCTGCTGGTGAGAATGATG
>JAGLOY010000109.1 GCA_023138735.1 Candidatus Aegiribacteria sp.
AAAGTAGCCGGCGAGAAGAAGCAGCTCGGGACCATATGCGGAGTGTGCATCAATCCTGCCGATCCATATCTCGGGTGCCACGTCACCGGTATGACTATCGTAAAGCCCATCAGAATCTGAATCTCCCCATACGCCGTCAAGGTCCATAAGAAACAGCTCACAGGGGAATTCCTCCGGCGCCCAGTAATCCTCCTCGTACCATGCGCATGGCAGGAATCCCACAAGTACAGCGCCATCAAGATCAGGTGTATTCTGAAAAAGGAATTTAATGTCTTCGGCGGTGCCCCCGCTCATAACATGCAGCTGAACTGTCCACCCCTCCGACGCGATATCACTCTGGAGCTGCGCGATGTGAGCTGCCAGCGGATCAGCGACATAATCCGCAACAACTATCAGCACGACGTCACCCTTGCTGCCCCTGATAGTCTGCACATCCTCAAAGGAAGCGGGTCGAATTTCAAGGGGAGATACTGCGGTCTCATGCATACTGAGGCCTGCAGGACCTGAAGGAACAGGTGTAGAAGCGAGAATTATAGAAACAAGAATTGCATTCATATTCCTCCATGGTGACAGGATACAGTGAACATGATAGCATCTTGGCATGACTGGTGTCAATCGGTTATCAGGATGCTTCTTGCAGATGAATCATAATACAGTGTTTCAGCCGGGCAGACAAATATGCAATGTAATTGACATATTAAAGTACTGGATACTATCGTCCTCTGATGGCTGCTACATTAGGTAAGTACTAAATCAGTGCAGATATTGTGGAGATGCAGAAACACTATGAAGATAAAAAATTCCAGCGAACAGGATACTGATACAAGGAGCGAGATTATACTCATAGGGCCGGTATCAGTGGGGAAAAGTACCGTTGGTAAACTTCTCGGCAAATCACTGGAGCTGCAGCAGGTGTCCATGGATCAGCATAGACTGCGCTATTATGCTGAGCTGGGTTACACCGAGGAGTTCAGGGAGAATATCTTCAAGATGGAAGGAATATTAACAGGCACCTGATATATCACCACTCCAACTACCGGCTGGCTAAGCACACTGTTTACACCATGGACAGAACGTCTGAAGAGATTGCACAGGAGATACTGCAGATAATGAGGGAAACCACATCATCCTGATCGGTGTTTACATAGTGGGAGGAACAGGAAATGCTGGGAAGAATATTCATGCATTACATGGATCTACTGCAGGACGATGTCAACGATAGAAAGTCTCTATTGCGTCAATTCAGCGGTTTCCGCCACAATATCCAGTTCATCGGTCAGGCATACATGGTCATCGTTTATGTTGCTTGCGGAATCGTTATAGTCGCTGCTGTCCTTGCAGGTCTTCTGATATCGCTTCAAACCTGACAGAATGGCAGCAGGATATTCATTGCTGTAATTCAGATCACATTATATCCGGGCGGAATGCATCCTCAAGGTAAGTGTCCATTCGGAGGTTCATGGATGAACCCCTGACAATAGCCACATCGAAGCGGATCTGGCCTGATGGAGGATTCTTTGAGAGATAGGCCGAAGCGGCATGTATAATTCTAGCCTGCTTCTCCGAATCTATTTTACCAAGTGCAATTGTTGCAGAATTGTCCGAAGCGAATTTGACTTCAACGAAGGAGAGTAGATCTTTTTTCTTTGTAACTATATCGATCTCTGACCTGTGAGTTCTGAAATTCCGGGCTTCAATATTCCATCCCCTCTCCTCGAGCCACCGGCATACGAAGGATTCGGCCTCTTTTGAAATCTCACTCAAAGCGGAACCTCAGCTGTGCTTCATTTTTCATGGGAGCGAAGGACATTCTGTGAATCGGACAGGGACCGAGTTTTCTGATCGCTTCAATATGCTCTCTCGAACCGTAACCCTTATTGGAAGCGAACCCGTAACCGGGATATTTCCGGTCGGCCTTTATCATGATATCGTCTCTTGTGACCTTGGCGATAATACTGGCAGCGGCTATCGAAAGACTTTTTGAATCACCTTTTACAATGAATTCTGCAGGGATGTTCAGATTCTTTACAGGAAGGCCGTCGATGAGAAAGAGATCAGCAGGTATACCGTGGGCAGCTCTGGAAAAGGAAAGACGCACGGCCTGGGCCATACCAACTGTGTCTATCTCGGAGGATTCTACAATACCAGTTGAGCAGTACATCGATTCTTCAGTAATAATCGGGAAAAGCCGTTTGCGCTTACCGCCGGAGAGTTTCTTGCTGTCATTTACCCCGGTCAGAACCGTCTCCGGGGGGAACATGACCGCCGCGGCTACAAGAGGGCCGGCAAGGGGACCTCTCCCAGCCTCATCGATTCCGGCAATCAGGGGAAATCTCGATCGGAATTTTTCATCGAACAGGTAGAGCTGAGTTTCCGTTGTACTATTTCCTTGCGCCGAATGTCTTCTTCTCTTTGATCCTCGCAGCTTTACCTGTCTTGCCGCGAAGGTAGAAAAGCTTGGCCCTGCGGACCTTACCTGCTCTGGTTATTTCGATCTTCTCGATCAGAGGTGAATTGAGGGGAAATACTCGCTCTACGCTGATTCCGCCTGATATTTTCCTTACGGTGAACGTCTCTGCAGTTCCACCTCCGCGACGTGAGATGACCACTCCCTGGAATATCTGTACTCTGGTCTTGTCGCCTTCTACAACCTGAAAGTGAACCTTCAACGTGTCCCCTGACCTGAAATCGGGATAACCATCCTTTATCTGAGAGGATTCAACGCTTCTGATGATCTCATCCATTGTTCTGCTCCTTCTGTCTATCTGCCAGCCTTAGCGAGCGAATAAATCTTTCCTTTAAATTCTCTTCACTTTCCGAATCAAGCAGATCCGGACGTTTCCTTCTTGTAAGCTCCAACGCTTCTTTGAATCTCCAGTCCTCGATCTCAGCATGATTTCCGGAAATAATTACCTCCGGAACCTTCATATCCCTGTATTCTGCAGGTCTTGTGTACCTTGGATAATCAAGCAATCCTGTAGCGAATGAATCCGATTGTGCCGATTCCATTCTTCCCAGAACTCCCGGAATCCATCTGAACACGGCTTCCAGAAGGAACATTGCCGGTATTTCACCACCTGATACAACCGCATCAGCCACACTTATCTCGTCGGTTACGGCGGCATCCCTGAACCTCTGATCAATTCCTCCGTACCTGCCGCAGAATATTATCATCCCGCTAGACTCTGCAAGGTCAGTCGCCAGTTCATGATCCAGCCTTCTCCCCCCGGGAGTCATGAAGATGACTCTTGCATCTGTCCTCCAGGGTATCCGCTCAAGTGTTTCAAAGAGCGGTTCCGGCCTTATGAGCATACCGGCGCCCCCGCCGAACTGGTAATCATCAACCGAACCTCTACCGTCAACTGCCCTGCTTCTGATGTCCAGAACAGAAAAGTCTATCAGACCTTTCTCGATAGCCCTGCCAACAATCCCGCATTCGAGGAATGGAGAAAACAGCTCCGGGAATAATGTAGCAACGGCTGCCTGCATCTCAGACACACTCCTAAGCTCCAATTACAAAGGAAGCTCTTCAAGTCCTTGCGGAAGGTCAAGCTCAATCACTTTTTCCTCCCAGTCGATCGATCCTTCGTTCATAACCAGAATAAGCGGGACATGAAACCTGTTCTCTCCATTATCCACAAGAAGCATTGGATTCGCCCCGGCAGGTTCGACATCAACTATCCTCATGCGGCATCCACGGGACAGGATATCCAATCCTGCAAAATTGTAAAGAGGTATGAATCCCAGTTTCGCATCCGCTTCATCCCTGGATATGTAAATTGAACTGTTTCTTAATTCCTCGGCGTCATCCCTGTTACAGATCTCTTCGAAGGTAAGATTGAACCTTGAACCTCCTCCAAAGGTACATCGACTGACCGTAAGAGGTTCACTCCCGTTCAACAGAATCACCGTTCCAACCGGAACATCAGAAGTTCCGTGCCCCTGGAAAAGCCGGACTCTCAGTCCGCCCTTCAAGCCATGTGTCTTTTCTACGTACCCGAGATATACGATATCGTCGGGAACTGCTTTGCTGTTATCAGTCAATAATTCTTACTGTAGCTTTCTGCTCCAGACGGGCAGCAGCCGATCTGATAATAAGCCGCATAGCCTTTGCAATTTTACCTTCGCGGCCAATAACCCTGCCCAGATCGCTCTCGGCTACCTTCAATTCGTAGATGGTAACGTCCTCTTCGACTGTTTCTTCAACAGAAACAGCTTCAGGATCTGCAACAAGTATTTTGGCCATAAGTTCGACAAGCTCTTTCATGAGGACCCTCCAGTTTAGATGTCAGTTCAGCCTGCAAACGCACTCGCTCAAAATTACGAAGTTCTGTTTTCGCCTTTTATGAAAACTACTTCCGGTTTAACTTCACCATCACCGGAAGACAGCTGATTCCATTTCTTCCAGGTTCCGGTTTTCTTCAGTAGATTTTTCACCGTATCGGATACCTGAGCCCCGTTGCCGAGCCAGTGGAAAACTCTTTCCTCATCGATTTTTACTTCAAAAGGTTTGCGAAGGGGATCGTAATAGCCGAAGCTATCCAGAAACCTGCCGCTGGGAGCCTTACGGCTATCTGCGGCCACGATTCTGAAGGAAGGTTCTCCCTTGCATCCCATTCTTTTAAGACGAATTATTACCAAACTTAACCTCCATATCAGCGGAACATTCCGGGAATTCCCATTCCCTTTCCCGGTTTCATCCGCTTCATCATTTTTTTCATTGATCTGAATTCCCGCAGCAGCCTGTTTACATCGCTTACTCTTGTGCCGCTGCCCATCGCTATTCTCTTTCTTCTGCTTCCATTTATTATCTCAGGATGTCGTCTTTCCCTGACTGTCATTGAACTCATAATGGCGGACATCCTGGTGAACTGGGACTCGTCAATATCCATTCCAGAAGGCCTCATGTTCTTTGGAAGCATTTCCAGAAGATCACTGAGGGATCCCATTTTCCGGATTCGTTTCAATTCTCCTGCAAAATCCTCAAGTGTGAAAGAGTTGGAGATCAGTTTTTTCTCCAGCTTTTCCGCTTCCTTGATATCGAACATTTCCTGAGCCTTCTCAACCAACCCGACTACATCGCCCATTCCAAGAATTCTGCCGGCAAGGCGCTGCGGGTCCATTGGTTCCAGCCCATCGACAGCTTCACCTGTTCCAAGGAATTTTATCGGTTTGCCGGTTACAGCCCTGAATGAAAGGGCGGCGCCGCCCCTCGAATCACCGTCCATCTTCGTGATGATCGAACCGGTAAACCCGATTCTTTCCTGGAATTCCAGCGCAACGTTCACAGCGTCCTGACCGGATAAGCCGTCCAGTACAAGAAGAGTTTCGGACGCCTCCGCGATCCTGCTTATTCTTTCAAGTTCCTTCATAAGGTCATCATCCACATGAAGCCTGCCTGCGGTGTCGCATATAACTATATCGTAACTCTTGAGCCTGGCCTCATGGATGGCGCCCTTCAGAACTGCAACCGGATCCTTTTCGTCCCTTCGGCAGTAAAATCCGGCACCAGCATCAGATGCCAGTTTCTCAAGCTGATCAATGGCTGCAGGTCGCTCAAGGTCACAGGCGGCAAGAAGAACCGTTCTGCCTTTCTTTTCCGCAAGCCACCAGGCGAGCCTGGCTGCCGCTGTGGTCTTGCCCGAACCCTGAAGACCAATCAGCAGATAGACCAGAGGGGGCTTACCGGACAGCTGAAGGGGTGATCTGTCGGTACCCAGCAGCTGGGCGATCTCATCGTTAACGATCTTGATGACCTGTTTTCCGGGTGAGAGACTCTTCAGGACATTCTCCCCGGTGGCCTTCAGTGTTACGTCACTGACAAACTGCTTGGCAACCTTGAAGTTAACATCAGCTTCGAGCAGTGCGCGACGCACCTGCCTCATAGCCTGTTTAACATCAGATTCCGAGAGCACTCCCCTGCCTGTCAGTTTCCTGAAAGTATCGGAGAGTCTGTCTGTCAGATTTTCAAACAAATTGTTCCTCCACAATTCCTTAACCGTTTTCTCCGCTCTGCTTTATAAAGCAGTCTACAGAGCATGCAACTATACACGATTTAACGGAATAGTACAAAGTCTATTTTTCTACATTCATCGATCCGTGCCCGGACGGGCAGGTAATAGTGATGTCTGCTTCGGTTTCAGAGATGATGTATTGCAGACCAGAAGAGGGACAGACGGGAAGCTCCTCCGGCAGCAATGCAGCAAGCGGTCTGTTATCTTCGGCAATAGCTGCATAATACAGAATGCCGTCAATTTCAAAAGCAAGGGAATCAATGCGGGTAATACAGGCCTGGTTGTTCAGTTCTTCCCTTATGCTGTCAATATCGATCAACTGTGTGCTCTCGCGGGTGGTGCATGATGCGGATAGAAACGAAATAAGCAGTATTACGAAGGCAAACCGTTTCATCTGAGTTTTTCCATAGCTGCAGCCGGATCATCGGAACCGGTAATAAAAGAACCCGAGACAAGGATGTCAGCCCCAGCTGATCTGAGTTTCTCCGCGTTTGCATCGGTTACTCCCCCATCTACTGATATCAGTGCCCCGCCTCCTCCGTGACCGTCAAGAATTCGTCTTGCTTCGGAGATCTTATCATGAACGTAACCCAGATGCTTCTGCCCCCCGTAACCGGGGTTGACCGTCATGATAAGGAGAAGATCCACAGCAGGCGCTACCCATCTGAGAAAATCAACGGGTGTAGAGGGGTTCACCGCTACACCAGCCTTCGAGCCTGCGGCTCTGATCTGCTGCAGTAGTCTGTCAAGATGTGAAGTGACTTCAGCGTGTACTGTAATGTAGCTGCATCTCGCATCCGCAAAGGCTTTTATCAGATGGGAGGGCTTTGAAACCATTAGGTGCGCGTCAACCGGTATATCAACTTCCCGCGTAATCGATTCTGCAATTGCTGCCCCTACGGTAAGCACGGGTACGAACACTCCATCCATCACATCAAGGTGGATCATATCAGCTCCGGCACTCTGAAGGGCCAGGGCTTCCTCCGCGATATTTCCCTGATCACACCCGAGAACTGAAGGGGCTATCATAACTTTTCCCATTACCAGTTCCCCCATTCATTGTCTAATTTCCCGACTACAAGCGTTATAGAATCACCGGGAGTATAACGCGAAGCGGGGGGAATCATCTGTTCGATGACCATTCCATCCTGGAGGATGTCACCGGTTACACGTTCCTCGATCACGGGAATGAGATTGCTGTTCTCCGCAACTACCCGGGCATTTACAACGGAAAGCCCCACGAAGCGAGGAATGCCATCCCACCCCGTTGATACAAGAAGCCTAACAGGTGTCGTAACCGAAAGGCTGTCGTACTGCCTTGGACAAACCCCGATAACCATACCCTCGGGAACTGCAGGATGGGGTACCCAGCTTCTCCCAATGGAATACAGCTGCCAGTCGGCGATTTCCTCCTCGGCCTCAACAGCGTAAAGACCGAGCAGTGAATCAGGATGATAAGGTCTGTAGAGTGGACCGATATTCCAGAAAATGCTTACCGGGGCTCCCCTCGGAGTCATGGCTCCGGGAGGAGGGTCCTGTCTTATTACACTTCCCATTGTTTCCATCGGGCCGTATTCTGACCATTGACCGGCAAGGATCAGGTTCGCCGATTCTATGGAGCGTTGGGCGTCCTGCCTTGAAAGCCCTGTGACATCGGGAACCGTTACAGGTGCTGAAGCCGCCCCGATTGATGAGATGAACCGGGGGGTTTGAAAAATGGAGGGCGCCAGAATCGTACCCGCAATAAATGCAAGTATTGCGGCAGATACGGCTAGAATACTATATCTGATAACTGATTTCACGGGTCCCTCCTCCAGCCTGCGGCAAACATACCGTCAACCTTGTGGTCAAAGGGGAATATGCAAATCATACCGTCCGTGACAAGCTCTGCATTACAGTTTCACAACCGTTACACAAGCATTACTACCAGCAGATGCTCCGCGGATGATGTAGTTTCCGGCAGGAAGCTCATTTCCTTCAGAATCGCATCCGTCCCACAAATAGGAGTCTCCCCCGTTTCCATACTGAAACTGACCATACTACCTGAACTC
>JAGLOY010000011.1 GCA_023138735.1 Candidatus Aegiribacteria sp.
GTGAGATAAGGAAGACTGCTTCTTGTAGGGAGGGCCGTTGCAACACAATTAAGACCTTTGAGTAAGTCAGAATGGTTAACAAGAAGTTTAATCATGGGATATCCTCCAGCTTTATGAATACAGTAATTTTAGAACAATAATGATAGTTATTATACATGTGGATATGTGGACATGTCACATGCGGAAAAGATACAGGCGAATTGTTCCTGTGGAAGAAATGTTGATAACATTATAGTGAAAGTTGACTTATCCACAGAAGAAAGTTTTGAACACTCGTTATTAGGTTGTTTTACACGGTTCGAAAAGTTGTCGGACGACGTTTTCAGATTGAAACAAGCTTACGTTTGATCTCCTCTATCTTTCTTTCAAGTTCAGGATCTTTAGCTTTGAGTTCCTTTATTCTGTCTATTGAATTCAGGACAGTGGAGTGATCTCTTCCAGAGAAATAAGAACCTATCTCAGCGAGAGACATGGATGTAAGTTCACGAATGAGTGACATGGACACCTGTCTTGGTATTAGAACACTATGTTTCCTCTGTTTTCCCTTAAGCTGGCTGGGAGAGACATCAAAACTCTCCGCAACGGTTGAAGCGATATTACCAGCTGTCAGCCTTCTTGTTATTGTGCCGAGAGAAGAGCGTATTTCCTTCTGAGCTAGATCCATGTCTATTCTGCACCCCGTAAGTCTGGACATTGCTGCCAGTCTGTGAATTACACCGGAAAGCTGCCTTACATTCTTCCTGATGGAAGATGCTATAAAATCAAGTACATCCAGGCTTACTTCAAGTTCCTCATCTCTTACAAGAAGCTGGAGTATAGCAAGACGTGTTTCGTATTCGGGCGGTTTAATATCAGCAACAAGTCCGGACTGGAAACGGCTGATAAGTCGTTCAGGAAGATCGGGAAGTTCATGTGGCGGTCTGTCTGATGTAAGAACAATCTGTTTTCCCTGCTGATGGAGTTCATTGAAACGATGGAAGAACGCTTCCTGTGTTTCAACCTTACCTTTGAGGAACTGTATGTCGTCCATCAGAAAATAGTCAATACCATGGAAAAGCTTCCGGAACAAAGTATAGTCATTGAGAAGAACACATTTGATAAATGTTTCTACAAGGAGCTCAGTTGAAATATATCTGTAAGTTCTCTTTGAACCTTCCTGTCTGAGGTGATGTGCTATAGCCTGGATAAGGTGAGTTTTACCAAGGCCGACTCCTCCATAGATGAATAGAGGGTTGTAATTTGTAGATCCGATATCGCGACTGACGGCAAGAGCTCCCGCGTGGGCCAGTTGATTACTCGGACCTACAACGAAATGCTCGAATGTATAGTTTGAACGAAGGAAGCTGTAGTCGGAGGAGGGGGTCTCTCTGTTGGGAGTTTGCTTTTCTGTGCTCGACGGACCTGGTTCGGCAGGATCTCCAATGAACTGAAGAGCGAGTTCGTTCCTCCGGGAAATAGTTCGGATAATCTCTTCCAGCATATCTCCGAAGCGGGACTTGGCGTGTCCTGCGACAAAAGAATTACGGAACCTTATAACAAGTCTTGTCCCATTGATGTCTTCATAGGTTGAATTCTTTAACCATGCTTCGAATTCGGTGGATTCAAGTCTACTTTCTGCCTCCAGCAGACAACGGTTCCATAAGTCTGTGGGATTGAAATTATCCATAAGTGTTCCAATCAATGACTTCAGCGTAAAGTAATAGCTTGCAGTAAAAAACGATGTTTATCAACAGGGATATCAACAATCAATATATATAGTAACTTAATGAAAGATAATAATTTAACAAAAAACAGTGCGTCAAACGAATACTTACTGTTGAAAACCTTTCGGCACGTACAGAGTGTTGTCCCAAATACTTGACATAAATGATTATATTGGCTAACTTCCACAATCGTTGACTCCTGAGATAGATATTTACCTGATCGTTGAAACTGATGCAGTAATCCCACCGTCGTCAAGGTGGGGATTCAGGAAAGAGTGATGATTAATGAAAAGAACCTTTCAGCCAAGCAACCTGTCAAAGGCAAGAAGACATGGATTCCGCAAAAGAATGTCGACAAAGAGCGGCAGAAGAACAATCAACGCCAGAAGGAGAAAAGGAAGAAAGAAATTGATTCCCTGATACGGAAAGAGAAAACCCTGAAAAAAGGTTACCAGTTCAGAAAAGTTTTTAGAAAAGGTGTAGCTTTCAGGGGTGTATCATTCAGGGCCGTATATATTAAGAATACCCTGGGCAATATACGTCTGGGGTTTTCACTTTCCGCAAAAAGTGGAAACGCTGTGAAAAGAAACCTTATGAGAAGAAGGATCAAGGGACTTGCGGAACAGAAATGTAAAAGGCTCGGAGCGGATATAGTTATATTACCGGCAGGAAAGCTGCGGGATGCAAAGTGGACGGATATAAAATTGGATTTTGAGAAGATGGTGTCAACAATAGAAAACGATACCGACTGAAGAGAAAACATCCATGAGAGAGAATGACTGCAGAATAAAAAAAGCGGCAGAGTTTTTACTGATATGTACAATCAAGGGATACAGGAGATTCATATCACCAGTGTTTCCATCGAGCTGCATATACAGCCCGACATGCAGTGTTTATGCTGAAACAGCTATCAGAAGGTACGGAGTCATCAGGGGATTGAGGTTGGCGACATTGCGCCTGTTCCGATGCCATCCGTTCAGAAAAGGTGGATACGATCCTGTTCCGGACAAATGGGAGAAACGTAAATGAGTGATCAAAAGAGGCTCCTTATGGCTGCCGTATTAATGGCAGCTGTGCTGTTTATCAGCTGGCAGTTCATGGGGAAATCAGGAACACCCGAAAGCTCGCAGATATCGCAGCAGACAACCGACTATGTACAGCAGGAAGAACCGACGATGCTTGATGATTCCGTATCTGCTGGCAAGCAACACATTGAAATAATTCCTAATAAAGCAAATAATGAAGATATAGAAACCGTATTACCTGATGAAAGAGTAATTAAGGTAATAATATTCGACGGCGATAATATCATTGTGGAAGCAGATATATCAACATTCGGCGGGACTGTAGTAGGGTGGAAACTACCTCAATACGAGGATATGCCAGGTGCGGAAAGCCATGGCAGCATCAATTTTGATGGAAACAGCTGGACTGCAACTAGTGCTTATTATGAAACATTATCGGAAGATACAATCATTGTCAGTGAAAACCCGCAAACGCTTGTATTGATTGACCCGTCCGGCACGAGTGAAATTCAATATACATTCACACCCGGTCAGTACGGTTTTCTTTACGAAACCGAGGGGCTTACTGAAATAGCAGTACTGAACGCTGGAATACTCCCTGTAAGTGAAATGAATTCCAACCTCTCAAGATATTTCAAAGCACAGTGGAACGCGGAGAAGGTTAAGAGTAGAGGTTCGAATAGTATTACAACTGATGATCAGGTAGGTAACGTAGAGTGGATAGCTGCAAGATCGCAGTACTTCGCGATTATCATGCTGCCGCAGTCCTTTGATAGAGCATACGGATATCTTTACGCATCAGCAGAAGACGAATCGCCGTCAATAGGATTACAGGATAACAGAATATACGTTTATGCGGGACCCCTTGATTACGGAAGACTGAGGTCACTGGGCAGAGACACGAGCCGACTGGTTGATTTCGGATGGCCGATAATAAGGGATATAGGAAGACTGCTTTTCTGGTTCTGTACATCAGTACTGTCATTCGTCGGCAACTGGGGAATCAAGATCATACTGCTGGCAATAGTGCTGAAACTTGTTCTCATGCCGCTTACTACGAAGAGTTTCAAATCGATGGCAATGCTTAAACAGGTACAACCTAAAATGAAGGAACTGCAGGAGAAGTATAAGAGCGACCCGAAGGCTCTGCAGAGCGCAATGCAGAAACTGTACCGGGAGGAGGGCGTGAACCCTCTGGGAGGGTGCCTTCCGCTTATTATGCAGATGCCTGTCTTCTTTGCTCTGTACCGTGTTCTTGCCAATTCTGTACAGCTGCGGGGAGCACCATTCATTCTATGGATTCAGGATCTGTCAAAACCGGAAATACTGATTCCATTCCAGTCTCCGATATTGGGCCTTCACGGCGTCGGCATACTTGCTCTTCTTATGGGAATAGCGATGTTCCTTCAGCAGAAGATGACCATGACCGATCAGAACCAGAAGGGTATGATGTACATGATGCCTATATTCATGACATTCTTGTTCATGAGGTTCCCCGCAGGCCTTACCATGTACTGGTTCAGCAACAGCCTGCTGACAATATGGCAGCAGCAGCTCATCAAGAAAAAGCTTGAGGCCGGGCAGAACTGACGCTATCCTTGTAGTGCTTTTTTCATGGAAGTGTAGCAAGTGAATACAAAATCACCGGAGATCATCTGTGCAGTTGCGACACCTGAGGGAACATCCGCGCTCTCGGTAATAAGAGTCAGCGGAAGCGGATCCTTTGAACTCCTTGAAAATATAATGTCCCTTGAAAAGAACCGGCTGGCGGGAATGCGCAGAAAGGTCGGGAAAATAATTGAGGAGGGCAGAATCGTTGACGAGGTTGTTGCTGTATCGTGGCCGGAAGGACGAAGTTTTACGGGTGAGGAAATGGTTGAAATCATCTGTCACGGAATACCGCACTCCGTAAGAGAAATTATGGAGATACTGATCAGGAACGGAGCAAGGAGAGCCGAGCCGGGTGAATTTGCAAGAAGGGCATTTGGTAATGGAAGGTTGAATGCCGTTCAGATCATAGCTCTTGCCGCTCTGTGGGACACGGATAGAGGGTGGAAAGCCTTCGACAGCGTAACAGAGGAGTGCTGTAGAAAACTGCTGAGCGGAATAGAAAGCACCAGGGAAACTGTAGAGGGGATAATTGAATTCGGTGAAACACACCTTGACGGAAATGACAAGAGAGTCAGCAGTGTATTCGGTGATCTGATGGAAAGAGCACAGGATTTTATTAGAGAAGCTGCATCAATTGAAAAGAGCAGCAGAGTAATGATAATGGGTCCCGTCAATTCTGGAAAATCCACGCTTTTCAACTTGCTGACCGGAAAGGGAAGGGCTCTCGTCTCCGGTGAGCCGGGCACCACACGCGATGGTTCAACCTGTTTTATGGAAGTAAGCGGCAGGAAAATGCAGCTTTGCGATACAGCGGGAACAGACGGCCTTGGATTGGACAGGAGCGCGTCAGAAGCGGTTATCGATGGACTTGATGGTACTGAGAGAGTGATCTGGATGTCAGTTGGCGGAAAGACACCGCCTGGCGACGAGATAAAGGAAAAGGCAGGAGAGATAATAGAGATAGCAGCGAAGAGCGATCTGATCACCGAAAAAGAAACAGAAGGCGTACTGTGCGTATCCTCAGTCTCCGGAGAGGGTCTGGAGGAACTGAAATTGATACTGTCAAGAATCCCCGGGAGCATGTCTCTGGCAGGGGCCGCCGGGCGAATTTTTGAAAGCATAAAAGAGTCGTGCAGTTTTATCTCAAACGGAGAGTATGACCTGGCTGCAGAACATCTTAGCGAAGCCGAGATTGAAGCAAGAAGAATTATCGGCAAGGGAGAGAATATACGGTTGAGCGTAGAAAGAGCTCTCTCTGGTATGTGTGTTGGAAAATGATGAACACGTGGGATGTAATAGTTGTCGGCGGCGGGCATGCCGGAATAGAGGCTGCGCTTGCAGCAACTCGACTCGGCTGCAGGGTAGTTCTGATATCAGCGAAGACGAGCCGTATTGGCGAGATGTCATGCAATCCTGCAATAGGAGGAATTGCGAAAGGGACAATTGTACGCGAAATAGACGCGCTTGATGGTTCAATGGCACGGTCAGCAGATGCTACAACACTGCATTTTCGAATGCTTAATAGGAGAAAAGGTCCGGCCGTTTGGGGACCAAGGGTTCAGTCGGATGCCGCGGAGTACGCTAGAGCACAGCAGTTGTACATCAAATCCAGCGGAATAGAAATCATTGAAGACGAAGTAACAGCTCTCGATGGAGTAACGGATAGAGTAACAGGAGTAAAGTGCAGAAAAAGCGGAAGCATCCGAGGGAAAACGGTGGTTCTCGCTGCGGGTACCTTCCTCGGAGGAAGGCTCTTCAGGGGAGAAGAACTATGGAAGGGCGGAAGAATAGGAGACCTGTCTGCTGAGGCGCTGGAGAAGGATCTTACAGAAAGAATGTTCCACGTGGAACGATTTAAAACAGGTACACCCGCCCGTATCGTTCGAAGCACGGTGAATACTGCTGAACTGGAGGTGCAGCGGTCAGAACTTACGAAATTTACTTTCAGCTTCGGGAAATACAAGCCCAATGACAAAGAAGAGGTGTGCTATTTAACGTACACCGATAAAAATACAATGAATATTGCAAAGGACTTCCTTCATCTTTCCCCGTTGATGGCTGGAAGGATCGATGGAACCGGGCCAAGATACTGCCCAAGCTTCGAGGATAAGGTAGTCAAATTCCCTGATAGACAGAGACACAAGATCTACGTTGAGCCGATGGGGTACGGTTCAAGAGATTTTTACCTGAACGGACTTTCCACCAGCCTTCCAAGGGAAGCACAGCTAAAAATGGTGAGATCGCTTCCCGGGTTCGAGAAGGCAGAGATATCGGATTACGGCTATGCGGTTGAGTACTCTTACTTTCATTTCTCTGAAATTGATGAAACACTGAGGCTCCGAAGAACTGAAAACGTGTTTGCTGCTGGACAGATATGCGGAACATCCGGATATGAAGAAGCAGCTGGTCTGGGTTTGATTGCCGGCGCAAATGCCGGCAGGCTGGCAAAGAGCCTTGAGCCGCTCATAATGTCCAGAATGGATTCATATATCGGAGTAATGATAGACGATATAGTAAGCAAAGGAGCAGACGAGCCATACAGAATGTTTTCATCAAGAGCTGAGAACAGGCTGTATTTACGACAGGATAATGCCGATAGAAGGCTTTATAGATCCGCAGACCGTTTCGGGATACTGTCAGAACAGAAGAGGGAACTTCTGACCGGCAACCTGAAGGAAGCGGATACTATATGGAATGTCCTCGAAGGCGAGACGGTCGACGGGACGCGCTTATCCAAGTGGTGTAGAAGACCCGGGGTCAGCGTCGAAGATGTTGTTACCAGGTCACGTAATCTTGTCAACAGGGATGAGAGGGTTCTGGCGTCAGTGATTCTTGACGAAAAATACAGAGGGTACATTGAAAGAAACCTCAGAAGGCATGAATCACGTAGAGATCTGGAGAAAATCAGCCTCAGAAGGATAAGTTCTTACATGGAGATAGATGAAATATGCTGGGAGGCAAGGGAAGTTCTTGAAAGGGAAAGGCCGGAAACACTGGCGCGTGCGGAGAGAATACCGGGAATAAGACCCACAGACCTGAATGGTCTTCTGATATATCTGGGCAGGCAGCGTTCCACGTGAAACATTTCCCTCTTTCATTTCCACCGTTGAGCGCGATGGTCGAGGATATAAACGAACTCAGGGTTAGTGTTGATGAAAGACAGCTTGAGCTTTTTGGACAGTTTGCGGGGATTCTTCTTGATAGATCAGCCAGAACAAACCTGATAGGGCCCGGAGAAAGGGTCAGGTTGTGGAGAAGACACTTCCTTGAGTCAATTCAGTATGCTCTACTGCTTGACCGGTACAGGACAGTGGTTGATATCGGAAGCGGTAACGGTTTTCCCGGAATGATACTTGCGATTATGGGGTTCCGCATGATACTTCTTGAACCAAGGAGAAAAAGGCATCTGTTCCTTGGCTTCGCGGCATCGGAACTTGGTCTTTCAAATTGCACAACAGTCCCGCTGAAGCTTGAGAATTTCGATCCGGAATACGGGGTGAAGCAATTCGTGGCAAGGGCCGTAGCCCCGCCTGCCTCGCTACTCGCGAGAATAGGTACAGTTGCCGGAAAAGGTTCTTCGCTCGTGTACAGACAGCCTGAGATATTGGAGAATGAGGAATTTGAAAGTTACATTGAACTCAACTGCCCTCCGCTTGACCGTAGTGGATTTCTGGTGCAGTATCGAGTCTGATTCGAATTACAGCCCTTATTGTATATGCAACTTCCTTCGATAAGATAACTCAGTAAAGGAATGTCATGACAGCATCAAGGATAATAGCAGTTGCGAACCAGAAGGGCGGTGTTGGAAAAACAACTACTGTCATCAACCTCGGCGCAAGCCTTGCTATGAACGACTGCGATGTTCTTCTGATAGACTTTGACCCACAGGTGAACGCAACATCAGGATTGGGGATTCGCCAAACTTCAGAAATGAATATCAGCTCTCTGATTCTCGGGAAAAACAAACTTGAGGACGTTATTCAACCCACTGGAGTAGAGGGACTTATGATTATTCCAGGATCCAGAAGCCTTGCCGGTCTGGAGATTGAGCTCGCGGGAGCTGAATACAGGGAATATTTACTTAAGGAAGCTCTTGAAGAAAATACCGGCATGTTTGATTACGTACTGATCGATTGCCCCCCGTCATTGGGTTTACTGACCATCAACGCCCTGGTTGCGTCTAATGAAGTTCTTGTTACGCTGCAAAGTGAATACTACGCCCTGGAAGGTCTTTCGCACCTGATGGATACGGTGAGGAATATAAGTCAGCTCTGGAATCCCGGATTGAAGATAAACGGGGTTGTTCTTACGATGTTCGATAGAAGGCTTATCCTCAGCCGCGAAGTTGAGGAGGAAGTAAGAGAATATATGGGGTCAACACTTTTCGAAACACACATTCCAAGGAACGTAAAGCTCAGCGAAGCACCGAGTTATGGTATTCCCGCGCTTTTGTACGACGCCAATTCGAAGGGAGCATTAAGTTATTTTGATCTGGCCAGGGAGGTGATGAACAGATGACAAAGCGAAAAAGAAGAGCGCTTGGAAAAGGTATGGAAGAGATCTTTCCAGGTCTCAGTGACGTTGATAAACTGAGCCCCAGGGAAGTTGATATAGAATTAATCGATACGAACCCTTTCCAGCCCAGGAAACAATGGAGGAAAGAGGAAATTATATCTCTGGCGCAGTCCATTATCTCTCAGGGAATACTTCAGCCGCTTGTGATAAGAAGGATCGAAGGAAGGTATCAGCTGATTGCCGGAGAGCGGCGCTTGAGGGCAGCTCGCGAAGCGGGTCTTAAAAAAGTTCCGGTTGTTGTCAGGGAAGCGGACGATCAGCAGATGCTTGCGCTTGCTCTTGTGGAAAACATACAACGGCAGGATCTGGGCCCCGTTGAGAAGGCTGAAGCCTTTCAACGGCTTTCTTCGGAATTTGACCTGACCCAGGAGGAAATGGGAGAAATAGTTGGTATAAGCCGATCCGCGGTGGCAAATTTTCAGAGACTCCTGGACCTTCCTGAACAGGTGCTCGATATTCTCAGGACAGGTCAGCTGAGTATGGGACACGGAAGGGCTTTGCTTGGGCTTTCGAGTAAAACCATGATATCCCGGATGGCGGCCTTCGCGGTTAAGCGAGGTTTATCTGTAAGGCAGATTGAAGCGAGGGTTCGAAAGCAGAATTCAGAAAAAGGGAAAAGAGCAAACAGATCTTCCATAATGGAAACCGCTGAAATAAGAAGCCTTGAGGATAATCTGCAGAGAATTTTAAAAACAAAGGTCCGGATAAGCGGAAGAAAGAAGACCGGTAAAATAGAGATCAGTTATCACAACCTTGATGAGCTGGACAGGATTCTTGCTATTATCAAATCCGGGGTAAATGCCTGATCGAAAAATGTTGACCATTATTGATGAAGCGGATATAATCGCTCAAATACAGTAATGAATAATATTGATTTATATGATGGAATGGAAGGAGAACTAATGGCACACAAAATTAACGATGAGTGTATTGCCTGCGGAGCGTGTAAACCGGAATGTCCAGTTGACGCTATAAGCGAAGGAGATAAGTACACGATAGATCCCGACACATGTATAGACTGCGGAGCATGCGTTCCGGCCTGCCCTGTGGGAGCTATTGACGTTCCGTAAATCGGATGTGAGTTTCAAGTAAATAAAACCGCCTGATGTTCGTGCCTCAGGCGGTTTTTCACAGGCTGAAACCAGGCAGATCCGTCTCCTTCATTTCTTCCGCAAGTTCTCTTAACGTAATGCCCCTGTAGTATTTCAGTATCTTGCGCAGTTTTGAAATAGTGTTCTGACCGGAATTATGGTGCTGTCTGATCCTCTGAAAGAGGTTCATCCTGCCGGAAATGTTTATTGAATCGATCTCCCATGGATGAAAATATAGAACGGGAGTTCTCCTGGTCCTGGCTACCGATCGAAGCAGCATTCGATGTATGAACCCGGGATAGAATCTGAAATACGCCCCTCCTGCCACAGGCACTTTCAATCCGGCGATGGATTTTGAAGCAAGAGGAAGTTCGATGATCGAACTCCTTTCTCCATTAAGGTAGAACGGGTTTTGGGGGGCTTCGGGTATTCCATAGCGCAGCTTGAACATTGGGTATACGCTGCTATCGTATTTGAAACCCCGTGCAACGATTTCGTCAACCGCCCACGAAGTATCCCCCTTCATGGAAAAACTGGGAGCCCTGAAACCGACAGGAGCAGGAATTGAAAGGGAATCTATCAGTTTGAGAAACCTGTCAAGGTTGCTGCTGAATTGTTCTTGTGTCAGTGATGTAAGCTCAACATGGTTGTACCCATGGTAACCAATTTCATGACCTTTGTTGACAATTTTGAGAACAAGTTCCGGATGACGCTCAACAATCCAACCCAGAAAGAAGAAAGTTGCATTGGCTTTATGGTCATCGAGGATCTGCAGTATCCTGTCGAGGACACAGTCTATTCTGCTGCTTATCTGATCCCATTTATCATTTGGGTACCACTTCCTGGCAGCATATGTCTGGAACCATTCCTCCACATCGAATGATATTGCAACTTTTGAACGCTCACTTCTAACGCCGGTAATCTTCCCGCCCAGCCACTTGAATCGTTGTATGTCTTTCTTCGAGGGGAATGTATTCATTGTGGCTTCCGAAGATGGATTTGGATGGAGCGTATAGCCGCCCTCCTCAAGAAGATCAAGACCTTCAGATACTACTTCAGCGGCGAGATGCTTGGTTCTGTCAAGGAGCTGATGCAGAGCAGTATCGTCTATTGAACAGTCAATGCTCCTCTGAATCAGTATTTCACCTGCATCAAGCTCTGGAACCATTTTATGAAGCGTTACTCCAGGAGTATCTCCGTTGAGAAGCGACCAGAATGTCGGGAGCATCCCTCTGTTTCGCGGAAGAATGGCCGAATGCACATTCCAGGCTCCGAGCCTGGGAATCTTCAGGGTTTTCTTCCTCAATATCTGCGGGCAGGCTACCGATATAAAAACATCCGGGTCAAGTGAGGTGAGATAGTCCCTGGACTTCTTTGAATTCAGCCTGCCAAGAGCAGCATACCCGGTATGTTCCCTCCTGGCAGTCTGCCTTAGGGAATGTGAGTATCGGGTTGGGAAAAGGAAGCTGCCGGATATCTTCAGAGCAGCGAACCTGAACAGTTGAAAGAAAAACCCGAAGCACCCGTAAAGGTTCATATATCGTCTTATATTCAGTACAGGTTTTGAAAGAGAACCATGACCATGGAGAGAAACCAGTGTATACGTATTGAAAGGTCTTCTCCTAACGATCCTTGCAATTGTTCTGGGAATGTTGAAAGGCTCATCGTCGCATAGGAAAACAACGTTGAGCGATGGTGATATCAGACGGGTATACAGCGAATAGAGGTCACTGACCATCCGCTTAGCAGAGAAGGGTTCGATATCCTCATCTACATGAGCCATCATATCCCTCGTCATGTCTGGAAAGTCGAGGATTCTGTTGACATCAGCAGCCAGAGAATCGATGTCACCTTCATCGGAAAGAAAACCGTTGCGGCCACCATCTATCAGTTCATGTATTCCGCCAACATTTGTGGAAACAACAGGAACACCTGCTGCAAGAGATTCCAGAAGTGCTCGGGGAAGTCCCTCGGTACGGGAAGTGATAAGGAAAACATCAAAAGCGGGAAGTATGTCAGCGACATCATTTCTGCTTCCGAGCAGGATAATGTTATCCCTTAGTTGAAGCAAATCGATCAGATCCTCAGCCTGTTTTCGGAGGGGGCCGTCTCCAACAAGGATGAAGATACTTTCAGGCCTTGATTTTATAACCTGTGCAGCGACTTTGATGTAAATATCCGGAGCTTTCTCCGGACAGAATCGCATAACAGAACCGATTACTTCCGCGTCTGGATTTATGCCCAGTTTCCTTCTGGCTTCAGAACCGCTGCCTCGTGCGGCACAAAACTCATCGAAGTCAACTCCACTGCGCACTATCCTGTAATCATCAAAATGACCTAATCCGTGCCCCAGACCTTTGTCACGGTCTCTGGGGCTGACGCAGATATTTATATGAGCCAGATCAAAGCCTATTTTCTCGAGAGTTACATAGAGCATTTCCTTAAGAGGGTTCATTGAATCGTAAAACGGCCAGCCATGTGCAGTCTGTACTACAACGACATCTTTGGAGGCGGCGGCAGCAATCCTTCCCAGAAAGCGCGCCTTTGATCCATGTGTATGGACAATGTTGTATTTACCCTTGCGGATGATTTCTTTTATTTCGCAAAGGGCCAGAAAATCACTAAAAGGAGAGATGTTCCTTTTGAGATGAGGAGCCGTAATGATATTAAGGTTCCACTTTTCCGCAAGGCCAAAGAGATCTCCCTCTGCAGGCTTCTCGGGACCTGTGAGGATATCGGAATGATATCCCTGCGCTGCTATATCTCTGGTAGAGATGAGAGTGTTGTACTGAGCTCCACCTACCGCGAGCTTGGTAATAATGTGGAGAATGCGAGGCTTTTTCTCCTGCATCAGTCGGTTTTATCCATGGCTCCGTTACCTGTGCCGGATCTGCAGGAGAGAGCGAAAAGGTAGAAAAGCACCAGAATAAGAGTAAGACCCGAGTAGAAAAGCGGGCTTATGAAGATGCACCCCAGCGCCCAGAACGCGAGAAATGGCACCGATACGCATTTGAAATGACTGCCGATGGACCATTTTTTGTCTGAACGGCATGTGGAAAAATCTCTGAAAAGGTCCTCCGAGATACTGAAAAGTACGATTGAGATAGCGACCAGCACAAGATGAACAGCCATTCCCCCGGTAAGGTGATTGCTGTTGATCACCGCGAGAATAGAGGTGAATGCGGGAAGGAAAAGCAGCCCGGCAAGAAGAAAGATCAGCCCGGTAACCAGCATCCGGTCAGGTCCGAAGACTGTGTATCTGCTTCTGAGAGTTTTAATAAGTTGCTGCATCAGTATTCTTGAAAGCCTGAAAAGTCCGAAAACAATCAGTATTACAATAGCAACCATCGCGTAGTCAATCAGTCTCTGACCCAAATGCACCTCCTGCGAATGGAATAATCAGCACAATATGAAAAAATAAGCCTATCGCGATGCCTCTTCAAGCATTGATATCCCGCGTCTGGAACTTGTATCCCGTCAAAGCGAATATACCGGTCAGCACAACAACCAAGAGCGTTGCCGGATTTGAAGATATCGAATGTATCCCGACTGCTCTGAGAAAACCGAATTCATTCATCATGATGACGGCAGAACCGGCAGCGATGTATGCCCCGGAGATGGCGGTAAGAAGAGCTATTACCGGTTCTCTGTAAAGATGCACGAGAATACCGCAGGTAATAGCGATTCCAGCGTGAGCTACTCCAGGTACGGAGGGCAGAAGACCCCTCACAACAAAGAGGCCGATTACAGTTCCTATCAGAAACATCGATAGTTTCCAGGCAACAAGCCCAAGGGCAGCTCCGACTATACCCGCCGCCCACGGTATCCAGGGACTCGATGCCGTTGTCGTGCTCATAACATCTGCCAGGAGAAATGCTCCCCAGGTGTATCCAATGATAAATCCGAAAAGAATGACAATGAATCCCAGCATTTTTCTTCCAAGAAAACAGAATAACAGACCAGCGATAAAACTGACGTATGGTAATGTAAATATCTGCGCATCCAGAATAAGATTCATTGCAAACCCCTTTCGGTCAGAAGGTCAAGGATCGGCTGAATACTATCAATAACGAATTCACTGCTTATATCAAGCCCCCTGTTGTAACTGTTAAGTACCAGAACACTGGTGAAACCACCCCTTTCGGCAGCGGTTACTCCCTTCTGGGAGTCCTCGAAGACAAGGGCTGACGAGGGCTCGACGTCAAGCAGCGAAGACGCCCTGAGGAATATGTCCGGGGAGGGCTTTTTCTCGAGATTATCTCCTCCGACTATCATCGGAACAGGCGCTCCTCCGCTGATGAGGATCTTCTGTATAAGCTTGCAGGGGGTGTTAGATGCAATACAGAAACGCCAGCGGCATGCGATTCTATCTACAGACAGCATTTCAAGAAGCCTGGCGGACTGCGGAAACAGGGGAACCATGCCGTCGTTCACAAACCCTTCGTAGATGTTCTTCTGCCGCTCCCTCGCGAGAGGAACGTCTATACTGCCCAGTCCGTATCTTCTGATCTCCCCCGCAAGACCCTCTCCAAGAGAAGACCAGTACTTCCAGTAATCCTCGGGAGAAATTTCATGACTCCATGGCTGCAACGCAATATTCCATGATCTTCTGAAGAGAGGTTCACTGTTCGCCAGTACACCGTCGAAATCAAAAAGAAATGCAGCAGAGGTATCCCAAGCCGAGATAAATTTGTGCTTAACCTTGTGTTTCGTCATGATTTACCACCATACTGCGAAATATGACCTTGGCTACCGTAAGATCAATATACATAATACAAAAAATGACGGAACTGAGACCACTTCAATCGAATCTTTTCCGGATCAAATACTCGTATTTCTGAAGAAGGGGTTTCGCATATCAGGGAGGTTCACTTGTTCAAGAATTTCAATGAAATCAGGCAAGCTGCCAGAGGGATTTCGGACGCAAGAGTCGCTATTCCCATGGGACACGACGCTTCATCCATAGAGGCGCTGATAACGGCCTTCGAAGAAGAGATTGCATCAGCCGTGATAGTAGGGCCTGCATCCAGGGTGAGGGACACCCTGCGGGAACTTGGAAGAGAACTTCCGGACGGAATAGAGATCGTGAACTCTGATAATTCTGAAGAAGCCGCGCTGGAGGCCGTAAGACTTGTACGTTCCGGAGAAGCGAATATTCTGATGAAAGGTTTGCTGAAAACCTCTATCTTCCAGAAAGCGCTGCTCGATAAGGAAACCGGTCTGAGAACCGGTCGTATACTCAGCCATGTAGCGGTGCTGCAAGTACCCAGCCAGAAAAGGCTTGTTGCAATCTCCGATGGAGGTATGAACATCAGACCGGACAAAGAAGCAACCCGGCAGATAGCTTTGAACGCAGCTGGTGTCATAACGAAACTAGGGGCGTTCAAACCCCTTGTTGCGCTTCTTGCAGCTGTGGAGGTGCCGAACGAGAAAATGCCCGAAACGGTAATGTTCGCTGAAATTGCCGCAGAGGGGATTCCCGGTCTTGATGTCGCGGGTCCTATTGCTGTAGATGGAGCGATGGACCCAGAGGCGGCAGCGATAAAGGGAATTACTGGAGAAGTTGCCGGAAAAGCCAACGTTCTGATAACCCCTGACATCGCGTGTGGAAACATTCTGGCAAAGGGACTCATGTACATGTCAGGAGCGGAGTTGGGCGGTCTGATAGCTGGAGCTGCAGCGCCTGTGGTTATGCTCTCAAGGTCTGATGTGCCGCGAACAAAATTAAATTCGCTGGCCCTTGGAGTTGTGGTATCAGGAGGTAACCATGGCTGATAATGAAAGACTGATTTTCACGATAAACCCCGGAGGAACCTCAACTAAGGTAGGGTTATTTCGCGAAACAGAGCTTGTTTTCGAGAAAAATATCAGACATCTGCCCGATGAGTTGAATGAATTTGATTCCACTTTCGACCAGCATGATTTCAGGCGAAAAATAATCCTTCAGATTCTTGACGAAGAAGGTTACAGTCTAGAGGACCTTTCAGCTGTTGTTGGTCGCGGAGGCGCGTTCAAACCCCTTGAAAGCGGAACCTACGAAGTTAACGAAGCTCTCGTTGAGGCTATAAGGGAAGGATCTACCCTGCAGGCTGATCACCCATCCAACCTCGGAGCTCTTCTCGCACATGGTATTGCGATGGCTGCCGGGATAAAACCTTATATAGTTGACCCAGTGTGTGTTGATGAGATGATAGATGAAGCCAGGCTGTCCGGTCTTCCCTCACTTGAAAGGACCAGTCTCAGTCACGCACTCAATATCAGGATGGTCGCCTATAAGGCGGCGGAAATTCTGGGAGGGGAACTCAGCGAACTGAACCTCGTGGTTCTTCACCTAGGCAGCGGGATATCCGTCACCGCAATTAGAGAAGGCAGAATGATTGACACAAGTCAGGCTAACGACGGAGGACCTTTCAGCCCACAGAGGGTTGGATCTCTTCCGACAACAGGACTTGTGAAACTATGTCTGTCAGGTGATTACACCTGGAATGATATGAAAGTCATGCTTCTGAAGCGCGGGGGTCTTCTGGCGTATACAGGCACCGATCATGTAGGAGAAGCTCTGGACCGGGCAGCGGCAGGAGATAAAGAATGTGATCTTGCCCTGCGAGCGATGGCATATCAGATAACAAAGGAAGCCGGATCGATGGGTGCTGCGCTTGCGGGAAAAGTCGACGCGGTTGTCATTACCGGAGGAATAGCGCATAACAAATGGATGACGGACAGACTGGAGCAGAGCCTTGAGTACCTCGGAAAAATCATTATCTTTCCCGGAGAAGAAGAGCTTGAAGCACTTATGAGAGGAGTTCTCAGAGTTCTTGATTCCGTAGAAGACGTAAAAGTGTATAGATAGAAATGAAAGGCGGCAAATGAGGAAGAAGCTGAACACGATAGAAGAAGGAACCATCCTTCTTTCGGGTAATGAAGCTGTGGCGAGAGGAGCATGGGAATACGGTGTTCACTTTGCCTCGGCCTACCCCGGAACACCTTCAACCGAAATTCTTGAAACGATCGCTGAAGAGTACGATGAGATTGATGCTCAGTGGGCTCCAAACGAGAAGGTAGGGCTTGAAGTAATCGCTGGAGCTTCTTTCGCTGGAGCAAGGGTTCTATCGGCAATGAAGCATGTGGGGCTTAACGTTGCCGCAGATCCGCTTTTCACACTCAGCTACATCGGAGCGACAGGCGGAATCGTAATTATATCAGCGGATGATCCTGGTATGCACTCAAGCCAGAACGAGCAGGACAACAGGCTGATAGGAAAGGCCGCCAAGGTTGTCATCCTCGAACCCTCAGACAGCCAGGAAGCAAAGGATATGGTGGGAGAGGGCTTGAGGATCTCCGAGGATTTTGACACTCCTGTTCTTCTAAGACTGACAACAAGGATCTGTCACTCAAAAAGCATGGTGAAGCTCGGCCCTCGAAAAGAGGAATCCGTAAAGGGTTATGTGGGAGATATAAAGAAAAGAGTGCCCATTCCCGCCCACGCAAGAGCGATGCACAGCAGGGTTGAGAAAAGGCTTAAAGATATTTCCGCCTGGGGTTCGGAGTACTCTCTGAACAGAATTGAAAAGGGAGATACGTCCCTGGGTATAATTACAAGCGGAATATCCTACCAGTACGTCAAGGAAGTGAGCCCCGAGGCCAGCGTTCTCAAGATAGGCATTTCTAACCCTTTGCCATGGAACCTTATAGAGAAGTTTATTAACATGGTGGACAGAGTCGTCTTCGTTGAAGAAAACGATCCCTACCTTGAGGAGAACATCAAAGCCCGGTTCCTCATCCAGGCTGACGGAAAGAACATCGTTCCCATTGAGGGAGAGTTGAATCCTGAGATCGTAAGGAAAGCAGTTCACCCCGGCACATCCAGGGAGATAGCTTTCAGCGAGATAGAGCTCCCGGCGAGACCTCCGGCCCTGTGTGCCGGGTGTCCCCACAGAGGAGCTTTCTACTGCCTCAGTAAACTTGGCGGCAGTTCAACGGGTGATATAGGCTGTTATACCCTTGGACTTATGCCTCCGCATAACGCGCTGGAAACAACGGTATGCATGGGAGCATCCATCGGTGTCCTCGCGGGGATTGAAAAGGCTGTCGGCAGGGAAGGAATGGGAAAACTTGTTGCTGCCATCGGCGAGTCAACCTTCGTTCATTCGGGAATAACCGGGCTTATAGATATGGTGTACAACGGGAATACAGGAACAGTGATGATCATGGACAACAGCCTCACGGCGATGACCGGAGGACAGGAAAATCCCACAACAGGTAAGAATCTCCGTGGTGAACCCGCTCCCGTTCTTGATCTGGAGAAATTGGTTACAGCCTGTGGAGTCAAACATATTCGCGTTGTCGATCCGCACGACCTTCCGGAAATGGAAAAGATACTGAAAGAGGAAATGAACCGTGATGAACTCTCCGTAATTATTACGAAGAGACCCTGTATCATGGCTTACAGGCCGATTCGCAAGGGTGTAGCGGAGGTTGACCCCGATAAATGTATAAGCTGCAAGCTGTGTATGAAGCTTGGCTGTCCTGCCATAAGCTGGGACGGAGAGAAACCGGAGATCAGCAGACATTTATGCTGGCCTGATTGTGATCTGTGCATGCAGGTATGCCCCGTTGATGCCATCTCCAAGGATATGGGAGGACTGACATGAAATCCGTAACCAATGTTATCATCTGCGGAACCGGGGGACAGGGAATACTCCTTGCCAGCGAAGTCCTGTGTGCGGCTGCTCTTCACTCGGGGTATGATGTAAAAAAGAGCGAAGTCCACGGAATGTCTCAGCGAGGCGGAAGCGTTTCCAGCCATGTCCGTTTTGGAGAGAAGATTTACAGTCCTCTTGTGGAAAAAGGGTGTGCGGATCTTATCCTTGCGATGGAGAAGATGGAGAGCCTCAGATGGTCCAGCTACCTCGCTCCCCATGGTAAACTTGTGGCCTGCGACCTAGCTATTACTCCCATGACGGTTAATACAGGTCATGCTGAATATCCTGATGTTAATGCGATAATAGAAAGAGAGAATCTTCCTGTAACCCTCATTCCCGCTGTTGAGATCGCCGGGGAACTCGGCAACCTCAGGGTTGTGAACGTTGTTCTGATCGGAGCGGTTTCAAGCCACCTGCCTATAGATGAGGATCACTGGAAGAAAGCGATAGAGGAACGAGTGCCTCCGAAGGCACTGGAAGTGAACCTCGAGGCATTCCGGAAGGGACGTGAACTCTTCGGGAATTAACCTAGATAATCAGTATTCTTCAGCCAATCAGAACGCGTCTTACCAGAGATTGTCCCAAATTCAAAGGAGTAGTTCAATGAAAGCAGGAAAACCTTACGCTATGTGTCTATTCATGATAGTGTTCATGGTCGGAGTATTGCAGGGTGCTACACTGCCCTGCAACGAAGAGCTCGCATCACATGAGGGTTTGTATGCGGCCGATCCAATGGTAAAAATATGCGCACTCCCCATTGACGGAGATGTGGACGAAGTTCTGGCGGGAATCAGCGCAGATGTCTCCAGAGATACCGGTATCGAAGAACAGTACATTACTTATTACTGGGTGCCTATGACCAACGTCATCTGCATGGGCGAGAAGACAACAGATTATCCAATTCTTGTCGATCTTTATGTACCTGGTTTTTTTACGAATGAACTGATTGCCTCCATGATGACGTGCCTCGCTGCAGCAATTGAAGAACACGTTGGTATTGACAGGGAATGGGTATACATACAAGCACATTTTCCTAACCAGGGCCAGGTCTACATATCCGGGGAAGTGCAGACCTGGGATGATTACAAGGGTCCGGAAAACGCTGCCGAGTACTCCAACGAGTAGTAATAACTGGTTACCAACCAGATCCCGAGTTTAAGAACTGTGTAGATTTAATAGATATATTCTGTTTTCGGAAGGATCACCCCGTGATGGGAGTGGAGGCTGGATGAACGTAAGGTATGACACTTACTGTGGACTTAACTGCAGCGCCTGTCCCGTGGGTATGGCTAACCAGCAGGAAGATGAAAAACTAATCCGGGAGATGGCCAACGACTGGGATCGGAATCCCGAAGACCTCAGGTGCGACGGGTGCAAAACGAGCGTTAACGCCTCCTTCTGCACAGACTGCCAGATTCGACGCTGTGCCCGGAAGAGGGGAGTGGAGTTCTGCATCGAATGCGAGATCTTCCCCTGTGAGATCATTACCCAGTTCCGCAATGATGATGCATCACACCACTCTGTGATTTTTCGAAACCTTGAACTTATAAGAAAACTAGGTGTGAAAACGTGGCTGGACACCGAGGAAAAGCGGTGGTCCTGCAAGGAGTGCGGCAGTCGATTCAACTGGTATACTGAGACTTGTGATGATTGCGGTACTTCGCTTTACAATGCTGTTTCTGAGGAGAAGCACCTGGAGGTCTGATGAGATTCATTATTACCATTGGCGTTTGCCTTGTTTCTGCTGCCGGAGCTGTCGATAACGGCTTCCCTGATGATCCGGCAGGAGTGGAGATAATCGACAGAGCATATTACAGAGACCCTTATGTCCAGGACGGAGTGCATCATTACTTCAGGCTTTTCAACGACGGGGATCAGGGCACTGTTGAACTGTTCAGCGGCACCTCAAACGGTCAGGAATATATCTGGGATTGCGTATACACCTGGCAACCTAAATTATATACTGATAAGCCTTTCGCATTTCTTCCCGTATGTGTTATCAGCCTTCAGCCCGGAAACAGCAGTCTACTGGTCACCTGGATACAGAGACTGTTTACAGAATCTCATGAAGGCATAGGTTCTCTGTACCTGGAATACAATCTTGAAAGCGGCGTTATAGACGAATTCTGGATAGATTGAATACTCCTGATAAGCGATCTCAATAATCATTAGAATATAATCCTGTCCACAGGGATGCTGTAACGGGTCATTATCTCTTTCTCTGCAGCGATAGCTTCCTCCCTGTTCAGGACGATGACGTTACCAAGACCTGTGGTCAGCTCGAGAAATTTGCCTGTACCACTGTCAATCACTTCAACAAATTGTGAGAAGCTTCTAACAGATGTGCCATCCACCTTATCGACTATTTCGCAGTTAATGCCTTCGTACCCGGTGTTGACTTCAGCGGGGAGCATGAAGGAGAGGATGACTATATCCTCCCGGTCTTCAGTCTGCCAGTTGTCGAACAGGAAGGGGTAGCTCAGGTAATCAACGGTATTCAGGTGCCAGTCTCTGCCCCATTCTTCAAGATAGTTGAGCGTGAGAGGCAGAAAGACCACTCCTCCGAAGATGAAGTACTCGGGCGGAAGGTCGTATATCTTGTCGGAGACCAGTATAAGATCGCCAAGCGTGCTGTTGAGAGTTATTTCGACCGTCTCCGAGAGACCATTCCTGACTATCTGGAGGGGAATGGTCTCACCTATCTGGCGTCGGTTCACCATATAATTCAGAGAGGTACGACTGCCGGACCTGAACTCAACTGTGCCGTCCCCAGCGATGGGTCTCCCGTCTATCATCAATACTATATCACCCTGCTGCAGCACCCCCGCTGCCGGGGAGCCAAAAGCCGTTTGTGTAACAATCACGCCGGCCTGTTCTTCTACAATGCCGTATCTTTCCGAAAAAGCCGGGTTACGAATGGTCTGGTAGCTGAACCCGGCGGATGGAAATCCGTCGTAGCTCCCGTCCTCAATGTCCTCAAAAAAGTGCTCGATCACTGGAACAGGTATCACATATCCTATGTTGTCTGCCTGTGTATTTGTTTGCATCGCAACGCCGACAATCCTGTTGTCAATGATAGCTGGTCCACCGCTGTTCCCCGGATTAATCGCGGCGTCAATCTGTACCGTCAGGAGAGAGAGGCCGCTGTGAACGTAGCGGTAACTCTCGATCCTGGAAATAACTCCCTGGGTTGTACTGAGGGCATCTCCGCCCATGGGGTAGCCATAGACCGTTACCTGCTCTCTGGGGAAGGGAAGTTCTCCCAGCTCCAGAGGATCTATGCCCTGGAAGAAAGATTCGTCATTCACCGTTATCAGCGCCAGGTCGGCTTCATGAGACAGAGCAACCACAAATGCCTGATACTTCCTTGGATCACCTTCTTTCCGAACCTGAAGATAGGTTTCGTTACTTACAACATGAGCGTTGGTAAGAATCATGTTCCCTTCGATCACGCAGCCGGAGCCATAGCTTTCCGTGAGAGCATCGGTACTCCATGGGATGTAATAGTCGTAAGTAATGCTGTTTGTGTAAATCTTAACCATCGCCTGATCTATATCTGTGGCCAGGCCGACAGCTGTGATAAGAAGAGCGGAAAGTATTGCCCAGAGTTTCATTGTAATCCTTACATCAGAGTTTTCATGGATGCGCTCGGTAATAGACATATTCTAACAAATGGTTGTTGTCTCCACCATTTTCATACGGATTATTTCTGATTCGGAATATAGGTTTCTTCAGTTGACAATTGTGCAGTAATAGTATAAGTATATAAAGTTGAAATAATTCAACGTGTAACAGGACGGGGAATAATAAATGAAATACTTTATTCTGGTTCTGGTCTTAGCCGCTCTTACTTTTGCGGACGATGATGGATGCACCGAGATCGGTTCCGGTCCCGGCTCCACTTTGCCGGGTAGTGATGATATAACTCTGGTCCTGGTCAACGACTGGGTACTTGCCGAAAAAGCCCTTGGTCTTGATATTTTCGACGGTGTGTATATCCTTGGTGCGGACAATAATCTGGATATAGTTCAAGCGTACGACGCCGCCACTTGCGCACCCCTCGGCTCACTTCCTCTGGACGGAGGTAACGGATCTTGTTTCGGTGTGGCCTGGAACAACGATGCCACAAACGATACCTACTATACAGACGACTGGCAAAGCAGTAACCTTTTCTTTACCGATGATTTCGGTTCAACCTGGTCAACGTATCCCAGCCCGGCTGGAACAAACGCAAGAGGTATGGATTTTGACGGAACTGATTACTGGACAACCAACGGTGACGGTGGAGGCCTGTGGCGCTTCCAGCCCGGTGTAGGAGAACAAAACATCGCCATTCCCGAGATTCCCACACAGCCCAGCGGAGTTACTGTGTTCCCTAACGGAAGCAACGTCGGTGTAGCTGTAACCGCCTACGGTACGCTTAACATCTACTTCTACGATTGGAACGGCTCTACATTGTCCTTTATCGGATCAGCTCCTTGCCCTGCTTCCGGTGTTTCCAGCTCATACGGTCTTGCCTACTCCGAAGGTAACGGTAACATTTTCTGGAGTTACAATGATGGCTCAAGTTACCATATCGCTGAGTTCTCCTTCGATCTTGTATCGCTCGAACAGTCAAGCTGGGGAGCAATCAAGACCAGTTTCTAAATCGGAATGATATTATCTGCAGAGAGGGAGGAGCAGTGCTCCTCCCTCCTTTGTGTTTTCGCTTGAAAAAATCACTTCATTTGTTCAGTCCAGCACTACGAATTTTCCCGTTTCCACCTTGTCTCCCGCCTGAAACCTCAGGAAATAGACCCCTCCGGGAATGTGGCTGCTACCTATGGTGCAGGAATGATTTCCCGCAGGCATTTCCGAATCAAGCACATCTTCTACAAGTCTGCCGTAAATATCGTAGACGGTAAGATGAACATGGCATGTAGCCTGCAGCGTGAATTCTATCGATGATTGTGTTCTGAACGGGTTGGGGAAGACCGTGATATTCGTAGATACTGCAGGGGTCCCGGCTTCAATTCCGAGGCCCTCTCCCCAGATGCTATCTCTGTAGTAAGCGTCCAGCAGGAGATCAGCGTTCATCCTGAGTCCATCAAGACCCAGCCCGGCAACCCAGCCTCCTACAACATGAAGAGAATCACCATCGGCCAGCTCGACCGGGCCGAAGCAGATGAGGAACCTGTAATCGAAGACAGGATTGTTCAATGACAGTGGCATATCATATACGAACGGGAACGGACCCGGGTTATCAGGAACTGTGACTTCCGGTGCATTCGGGTTGCCGACCCAGTCAAGCATGTAGGCCGGTCCACTGTGGAGCCCGTTCAGATCAGGATTCTTCCCCCACATGTAATCGTACTTCTCCGGATCTGTACCCGGATCGCTTTCCCAGTTCCACCACAGGTGACTGATTGGAATTGGATAGCCGTATACATCTATCGGTCTTTCGATGGATTGGTCAGCTTTTACAATCCAGAAATCGAGAAGTCTCCAGCCGAGAAACCCGTTACAGGCAGGGCTCACGAGCGGATCACCCGAATCATCCAATGAACTTGAGGGGCTATCGCCATCCCACATGTAACTGAGGTTCCTTGGAACTACAAGGTATGTAGTGTCGCCTACTGTATGGCTGTAATGCCAGTATGGCATGCCATCAGAAAACAGGGTCACACCGGATTCGGGGTCCTGCCTGTACAGTGTATCGGTACCGACTACCTTCGCCAGGACCGTGAAATGGTCGCTTACGCCATTCTGGTCCACATCGTTATCCGGAATCCCGTCTGCTCCGGGGTAGTTGTAGTGGTACCAGATATTCTCGGGATCACCTGGTGGAAGCGAATTATCAGGATTCTGCTGGTACGTGTAATCATCCTGAGTACTCGCATTGACCGGTCCATCGAAAGCGTACTCGAACGTCGCATCGGGATCGTTGCACCAGATAGCGTGTCCATCGTAGTAAACAAGATCATCCAGATTGCATTCCGTGACATCAGCGGTAGCAACGTCGCAGTCTCCCCTGATCCCTGCGACGAACGCGTCAAGCGGGACACCCGGGCTGCCCTGGTCACTCCAATGCGTGAAGATCATCTCCATGGCCATGAAGTTATCGTATCCTGCTATATCCCATGTGTAGTTCTCCACCCAGACTCCAAGTCCGTAGGGAGTATCATGATCCGGATCCCAGTCATCCATCCCGTACTGGGTCTGCTCGGGGGCCACGGACCCAGGCAACAGATATTCCATTGGATACCCATCGCTCGGTTGGAGCTCCCAACCCCCGTAATCGCAGCAGACCGCCCACTTATCCGTTGAATCTGCAGCAGTGATGTTCCCATAGCAGCAGGTCCAAAGGTCTCCACAAAAGAGATAACTGCTGCCCAAACCAATCGGCCACTCCATGGATGCGTAATTGGCCCATGGGTCTCCCCACAGCCCTATATTCGTAACCGATGAGCTGATGTTGCCGATGGCGTGTACTTCAGTGACTTCAGGGGGGCGTACGTCTGTACCCGGTGATAAGGGTTGAGGCAACAGCTGCAATTCCCCGGCAGCAGCGTTTGAGAATAAGGCCAAAAAAATACATGTACTGATGAATACCGATGATTTGGTTTTCTTTATCATTTTATTTTCTCCAAGGAATGCGACCACAGCTACCAAATACTACCCATTATTCCCCTAGAAAATGATAGTAACGCAATATGACAAAGTCAAGCAGTCATGTTTAGTATATATTCCTATTAATCAAGTAGATAAATAGATCAAAATAATCGATTGTTCTCGAAACGATTGCAGATATCCGGAAAGCTTCTGAGAAAACAATTCCCGGCTTGACAGCAACAGCAATGGAGACAATGTTTTAATATGTGAAGGTATGATTTACGGAAGAAAGGAGATAAAATGAAGTTTATTCTGTTACTGGCACTGGTTCCCGCTGCATTTGGGGCCGGTGTTGTCCTTACCATCGATGCTCCGGATACAGGGATATCCGGGCTGGCATTCGGATCGGGCAGCCTGTGGGCAGTCGATGGTACTACCAGCTATGTATATGAGCTGGATCCATCCAACGGTGCCGTCCAGAGTTCCTTTTTCTTCCCTTACGGTACTCCCGCCGGATTGGCCTTCAGCGGAAGCGACCTCCACATACTTCGAGTCGATGCGGGTACCTACTACGGCTACGTTTACAGATACTCCACCGCAGGAGCCCTGCAGGGTAACTACGACTCCACCTGTTGAGGAAGCGCACTATACCAGTCGGTGACTGGTATCGCTTCCAACGGTACTTACACTTACGTTCTCGGAGATGGTACTACCGGAGATCCTCTGGTAGAGTACTTCAACAGTGCAGGTGCTGTGCAGACAAATCCATATATGGATGACCTTCCGGCGTTATCCACCCATTACGATATCGGTTACGAGGGCGGTAACAGTTCAGGTGATATCTGGGTGGCATCTGATGCCGCCGACAGCCCCATCAAGGCTTATAACTCCAGCAGCCTGCTGGTGAACTACGTTCCGGAGACTGATCTCCCCGCAGGTACCGAATGCAGGGGTCTTTGTCTCGATGCGGAAGGTTACCTCTGGGTCAGCGATGATAATGCCGATAAGATCTTCAAGCTCGACATCACAACCGGAATTGAAGGGGGTGTAGTTCCTCAGGAACAGCCTGGTCTTACAGTTTCCACCAATCCCTTCTCAGGCTCGGTCAATATTTCGGTGACCGGCGCTTCAGGGCCGGTTGATATGGCAATCTATGATCTATCAGGCCGAACCATCCTCAGAGCGGAGTTGGCGATGGGCAGTTCCTTCACATGGGACGGAAGAACAACATCTGGTGAAACTGCTCCTACCGGCACTTACCTGATTCATACCACAAGCCAGACGGGTCACATGATGAGAGCGCTGGTTACAAAACTCTAAACCGAATCAGCGGGTATTACATTGAATTGGGCCGGACTGAATGTCCGGCCCAATTCCTTTTCAATGCGGATACTAACTGATCTTAATCCAGTTCGACTCCAATAACTCTCCTTGCACAGGAATACCTTCGGGAGTAGTTCGAATGGCTCAGGGGAGTTATCACCACACCACGGTCAAGGTATGATGAACAGTGAATGAAATCCCCATCCCCCAGGTAAATGCCCGTGTGCTTCGGGTTGTTGAATATCAGCAGGTCTCCAGGCTGAAGGTCTTCCCGGTCAACCGCTATTCCCAGCGATTCAACAGCACTTACGGTTCGCGGCAGCGGAATACCGTTATCGTTGTACACCCTCCACGCCAGGCCGCTGCAGTCAAAGCCGCTACTGTCAGTGCCGCCGTATACGTAGGGTACTCCAAGATAAGAAACAGCATCTCTGAGAATACTCTCGACAACGGCAGATAAACTATCGTCCGGGCAGGGAGTGTCTCCCTCTTCACCCAGAACGGGCCATGTCAGGAGAAATGTGCATAACAGAATTAATGGCAGTCGCATGTTTCTTCTTTCTTAATTACAGACCTGCCCCCAAATACTAGGAATGTTAAGTTCCGGTGTCTGTCCCCAAATGTTTATATATCTCGTAGAGAAGTATTGACGCGCTGACGGCGGCGTTAAGGGATTCCACTCCCCCGGTCATTCGTAATGCCACTGTTCCGCTGCAATGCTTCGCTGTCTCTCCCAAAATTCCATGAGCTTCCGAACCTATTACCAGACCAAGGCATCCTTCAATCCCTCGAAGTCTGTCAATGTCCTCACCCGAGGGATTGGCTCCGATAAATTCAATTGCGTTTGAATTACTCTGCATGAAAGCGACAAGATCCGTATCGAATACTATCGGTACGGTTGAGTTCAAGCCGGCCGCAGCCCGGGTAACCCTGGGAGCAAACGGACAGCAGCTGCCCCGTCCTGCGATAATCGCTTTGCATCCGAAAGCGGCAGCGGATCTTATTATAGTTCCCATGTTGCCGGGATCCGATATTCCGTCCAGCAGCAGGAAAACGCCCTCTCTCGGTATCCCTTCGATATTAACCGAAGGAAGAGGGCAGACGGCCGCAATTCCCTGTGAGGTCTTCGTGTCCGAAATATCGCTGAAAAGCTTGTCCGGTATCTCCATCACGGGGACATTCATTCCGTCAGCCTCCGTTGCCACGGTCTCGGACAGCCTGCCGGCACTATCGGATATCAGTATCCACCGGGGAGTTCCCCTCGAAAGGTAATCGGAGATGAACCGTGGACCCTCCATAATGAACAGTCCGTTTTTCAGAATGCCGGACCTTGAATGAAGGCTCCTTGCGATTTTCAGCCTGGTATTCGAAGGGCTGATGATCTTACCCCTCATATTTTCACTTACTGAGTATTTCCCGGATTATAGTGTCGATATCGGCTACAGGTGATTTCCCGGTCAGGGTTCGAAGAAGAGACACGTCGGGCGCTCTTCTGCGCATATCCTCGAAGTCATCGGGATATGCTTCTTCGTATGGAATCAGAATTATCTCTGAACTGGAGCCTGAAATTATCCTGACCTTCTCTGCAAGATCTCTAATTGATATTTCCCCGGTTGATCCGATATTGATGACTTTGCCCACAGCATCAGGGTTCTCAATCAGAGAAACTATAGCCTCAGCTATCTCATAGACAAGGCTGAAGCATCTGGTCTGTTTGCCATCGCCGAACACAGTTATTGGTTTACCACTTACCGCCTGCTCAATGAACCTTGGAAGGACCATCCCATACCTTCCCGACTGACGGGGACCTACGGTATTGAAAAGCCTTCCGATCACAACAGGCAGCCCTTTGGCTTTCCAGTATGCCAGAGCAAGAAACTCATCAATCGCCTTGGAGCAGGCGTAACTCCATCTGCTTCGGCACGTAGCCCCAAGAACGATGTCCCCATCCTCGCGGAAAGGAATGTTTTCGCTTTTTCCGTAAATTTCGGAAGTTGACGCGATGAAAACAGGTGTACCGCAGGATTCAGCAGCCATCAGTACGTTCTCGGTTCCCTTTACATTTGTTTCGATGGTTTCCACAGGCTGTCTTATGATGTTCTCCACTCCAACTGCGGCTGCCAGATGGATAATGGATCCGCACTGATGTGCCAGACCCTTTGTCAGAGATTCATCAAGAACGGAACCAATTACCAGCCTGAACTGGGGATTGCCGGAACATCCATCCAGATTGGAAAGACTTCCCGTTGAGAGATCGTCAAGCACAAGAACACTTTTTCCTCTTGAAACAAGCAGTTCACAGAGGTGAGAACCAATGAATCCAGCTCCACCTGTTACAAGGTAATCGTATTCTCTGGGTCCGGACATCTGATTTCCTTTCCTAGTGTGGTACAATGCTGAGAAGAACTCCGGCAGCGATGGCACTTCCGATAACTCCGGCGACATTAGGAGCCATTGCATGCATGAGAAGGTGGTTGTTCCTGTCATACTTCCTTCCCTCGATCTCCACAACCCTGGCGGAATCGGGAACTGCTGATACCCCTGCCGCCCCTATAAGAGGATTAATCTTGTTGTCTCCCTTGAGAAAAAGGTTCATGAACTTCGCGAAGAGAACTCCTCCGGCTGTGGCAATCGCAAAACTGATAGCTCCCAGTACGAAGATCTTCAGAGAATTCAGGGTCAGGAAATAAGTTGCCTGAGTACTGGTTCCCACAGCGAATCCAAGAAGTATGACTACAATGTTATTAAGGCTTCCCTGTGCGCTTTTAGCCAGTCTGTCTGTTACTCCGCTTTCCTTCAGGAGATTTCCGAAAAACAGCATGCCAAGAAGAGCGATCGCTCCCGGTGCGATGAACGCCGTTATAAGGAAGGCGATTATGGGAAAAAGAATCTTCTCGGTCTGCGAAACCCGGCGGACTGGTTTCATCCTGCGCAGACGCTCTTCCTTTGTTGTAAGAAGCCTCATGATAGGAGGCTGTATAACAGGCACAAGCCCCATATAGGAATAGGCCGCGATCGCTATCACCCCAAGCAGGGCCGGGGACATCTGGCTGGCAACGAATATCGCGGTGGGACCGTCGGCACCTCCGATAATTCCAATGGCAGCAGCCTCCTGCAGAGTGAACCCGAGGAACAGCGATCCAAGCAGTGTAAGAAAGATGCCTATCTGGGCAGCTGCTCCGAGAAGCAGCAGTTTGGGGTTGGAGAGCAGGGCACTGAAATCGGTCATGGCCCCAATCCCAAGAAAGATCAGAGGAGGGAAAAGACCGCTCTTTACACCGAAATAGAACAGACCGAAGACGGACTGCTGTCCGCCTAGAACATCCTGATAACCGATCGGCATAAGCTCGGGATTGTATGGAATATTGCCGGCGATTATACCGAATCCGATAGGCACAAGGAGAAGAGGCTCGTAATTCTTTTTAATGGCCAGGTAAATCATTACAAGGCCGAGAATTATCATTACGATATTCCCTATCTCCACCTGGCCGAATCCGGTATCATCCAGGTACGACAGCAGGTCCAGTTGCTGGCTGTGGCCCTGGAGGCTTCCGGTGATCCACATGATGAGTTTGGAGGAAAAGGTCATTTATCAGCCTCCGACTTTCATGATGACCGCATTTTCAAGGATGCTCTCACCTTCGGATGCGAGAATTTCACCAACCTTCCCCGAGAGGGGTGACTCTATCTCGTTTTCCATCTTCATCGCTTCCATTATAGCAACAGGCTGTCCCTTTTTAACATCGTCACCCTCTTTTACCAGGATCTTCAGGATAAGTCCGGGTAAAGGTGCTATTACGTCTCCGGGTCCGGCTGCAGTGCCCGGGGGGAATGTTCTATCGGGGACCTCAGCGGGATTATGAACCTGTCGATGCCTGTTTATAACAGGGGTTTTCGATGACTTTCTCATCGGGGCTTCAACCTTGATACGGTAGGTTTTGCCGTCGAGAGTCACATCCACCGTGTCATCAAGTATTCTTCCTAAATCAACAGTGTAAGTTCTGTCGTTGATCGTTATTTTGTACTCAGGCATTCGGGCGACTCCTGACTCTGTTCTGCAGCGATCCTGACTCCTGAATATGCTCAGCCCTTCCAGCAAGCTTCCATGGAGTATAGGGCTTGTCATGAGCTTCCCAGGTCAGTTTCATATTCTCCACCTGATCAAGAAGGCAGAAGTGAGCATGAATCGCCGAAGTTACCGCAGCTACTTCCTCCGGGGTCATGGTTTTACTATCCTGCTGTGAAAGAGATGATCTATTCTTTGCTCTCCGGTTCAGACCGAACCTGTCTTTAATCCACCTCTCAAGGACGGGGAGCATAAAGGCAAGAAGGACAAGCCCTGTGAATACGGTTGTCATTCCAACAAGGGCTATTCCAAAGCCCCCTTCAATATCAGCGGTACTGAATTGGATTATCGAGAGGATCACCGCTCCTGCCAAACTCATAACGGGATATTCCCATGCTTTTTGGGAGGCATCGTCTGCCTTTTCCCTGCAAGCATTTCAAGCGCCTTGATAATACGGAACCTCGTATTTGACGCTATTATCACATCATCAAGATAACCTCTTGAAGCTGCGTCGTAAGGATTTGCGAATTTTTCCCGGTATTGGTCTACCAGCTCCTTTTTTCTGGCATCGGGATCCTTTGCCTCGTCTATATCACGCCTGAAAATGATCTCAACGGCCCCTTCGGGTCCCATCACTGCTATCTCAGCAGTGGGCCAGGCGTAGTTTATATCCGCTCTGATATGCTTTGAACTCATCACATCGTATGCGCCGCCGTACGCTTTTCTGATTATCACTGTAATCTTGGGCACTGTAGCTTCGGCATAGGCAAAAAGAAGCTTCGCTCCGTTCCTGATAATTCCGCCGTACTCCTGCGCCGTTCCAGGCATGAAACCGGGCACGTCCACAAGGGTTATCACAGGGATATTGAATGCGTCACAGAAACGGACAAAACGGGCAGCCTTTACAGAAGCGTCGTTGTCCAGAACCCCTGCAAGGTAGGAGGGCTGGTTCGCGACCAATCCAACTGAATTACCGTTCATCCTTGCGAATCCCACAACAATATTGGGAGCGAAGGCACGCTGAATCTCAAGAAATTCACCGTTGTCCACGATGGCTTCAATTATAGTTCGTATCTCGTAAGGCTTGTTGGGATTGTCAGGCACGAACTCGTCCAGCCACATTTCCATCCTGTCAGGCGGATCAGTGCAGGATACCCTTATGGGATCCTCCATATTGTTCTGCGGCATGTAACTGATGAGCTTTCTAATGATAAGAAGAGCTTCTCTCTCGTCTTCGCAGACAAGGCTGCATACACCGCTTCGTTTGCTGTGAATACCAGGGCCGCCAAGCTGTTCTTTCGTGACATCTTCACCTGTAACAGCTTTAACAACCGTAGGACCGGTAACGAACATGTAGCTTATACCTTTAACCATTATCGTGAAATCGGTTATGGCAGGGCTGTAGACGGCTCCTCCTGCGCAGGGACCCAGTATGGCTGAAATCTGCGGTATAACGCCGGAATAGAGTACGTTCTTCAGGAAGATCTTGCCGTACCCGGCAAGGCTCTCGATCCCTTCCTGTATCCTCGCCCCTCCGGAATCGTTAAGCCCGATGAGGGGAGCGCCGTTCATGGCAGCCATATCCATGATCTTCAATATCTTCTCAGCGAAGGTTTCCGAAAGGCTTCCTCCGAATACAGTAAAATCATGTGAAAAGACGTAAACGTGCCTGCCGTCTATTGTTCCATAACCGGTGACCACGCCATCACCAGGGATCTTCTTCTTATCCAGCCCGAAGCTTGTAGCCCTGTGGGTAACAAGCATATCAAATTCTTCAAAACTCTCGTCATCGAGAAGAAGATCTATTCTTTCTCTTGCTGTCAGCTTACCTTTTTGATGCTGTTTCTCGATCTTTTGCTCACCGCCACCCGCAAATGCCTTTTCTCTGAGGGCATGGAGTTTATCGGCTTTTTCAAGAGAACTCATCTTAGTTTTCCTTTTCAGGTTTCGGATGTTCACACAATTCGGTCAGAACCTTACCGCTTGCAGCGGGATGGATGAAGGCTATTGCAGTTCCTCCCGCCCCGTCCCGAGGAGTGTCGTCTATCATTCTTACTCCCTTGCGCTTCATTGAATCTATTTCCTCTTCAGCGCTGTCGACCGAGTAAGCGATATGGTGTATTCCCTGCCCGCGTTTCTCAATTGCCTTCGCGATAGGACTATCCTCCGAAGTCGGCTCAAGGAGCTCTATTCTTGATTCCCCAACGCTGAACATCCCAACGCGAACCTTCTGTGAGGGTACTTCCTCTATCCCCAGGAAAGTCAATCCCAGGTTATCCCGGTAGAACGGCATTGACTCTTCAAGGCTCTTGACTGCAATACCGATGTGATCAATCCCTTTTACACTCATTCTCATTCTCCCGTTTATTATTATGAAATCCGGAGAGCATTTCGCCTATCCAATAGGGAGTTGTCCTCCCCTCAAGAATAGATTCAATTGTCTCCTCAATACTGCCGTACCTGTCCAGAAGCAGTTTTTGAGCAAGTTCCCTGCCCTTCTCCCGTACAATACTGTTGAGTAACAGCGCAGTCCTTCTATGTGCGGTGGCCTTCCGCCCGGCTCCCGAAGAAGTACAGCTGCCAATAGCATCCGTAAGTTCTGCAATACCTTCCCCGGTCTGAGCGGAACACCTGATAACAGGGGGCCTGTCAGCCTGGTCGGGAATGAGTTCAAGGCTTGCGTTCACTGACATTTCCAATTGTTCTATACCGGATCTGTCAGCCTTGTTAAGAACTAAAATGTCCCCTATCTCCATGATCCCCGCCTTCATGGTCTGCACTTCGTCACCCAGGCCGGGCACAAGAACCAGAAGAGTTATGTCCGCAAGGGATGCAATTTCAACCTCCGCCTGACCAACCCCCATGGTTTCAACAAGTACCGGGTCATATGATGCTGCGGCAAGAACTTCAAGGGCATCTCTCGTGGTTCCGGAAAGCCCTCCAAGGTGACCTCTGTTAGCGGCGCTTCGGATAAACACTCCCGGGTCCGAAGCGTGCTCCTGCATCCTGACCCTGTCCCCCAGAAGGGCTCCCCCGGAGAAGGGAGAGGACGGGTCAACAGCAATTACGCCGACTCTATTTTTGTGCCGTCTATAGTACGATATAAGGCGGTTTGTAAGCGTACTCTTCCCTGCTCCAGGGGGACCGGTAATACCGATGGTAAGGGATGACCGCTGCGGATTGTAGAGGGAATGCAGTATCGAAGGAGCAAGAGGGTGGCCGTTCTCTACCATAGAAAGAACTCTCGCCAGTCCACGCTGGTCGAAACTCCGTACTTTACGCACGAAATGATCTGCCTCACTGGAAAGCAAGTCTACCTCCGGTCCGGCTGCTTCCACGGGTGGTTCAGCGGGTCTGGATTTCCTGCTCAATGAAATCCACAACTTCGGTTGCGGGGGTTCCCGGTGTGAATATGGCTTTAAACCCCGCTTCTTTCAGACCGGGGATATCCTCCTCCGGGATAACACCGCCGCCAAAAAGGACTATATCCGAGCCGCCCTTCGATGCAAGAAGCGCTGCCACTTCAGGGAAGAGGTGATTATGGGCCCCGGAAAGAAGGGAGAGGCCTACAAAATCAACATCCTCTTGGATAGCCGCGTTGGCTATTGCCTCTGGTGTCTGGCGTATCCCGGTATAGATGACTTCCATACCGGCGTCTCTCAGGGCTCTTGCTATATATTTGGCTCCCCGGTCGTGTCCGTCGAGACCGGGTTTTCCTATCAGTACTCTTATTTTGCGATCCATTGCCGCCTCCGGTTATTCTTAATGCGTCAATCCTGCTGGTTCGCAGCGGGAGACCCTGTCAATCAGTTTTCAAATTGCCTTCGTTTTGCCTTCATCCAAACACTTCCCGAAAGCTCTTTCAATCACCATAATATAATGTCTTTATTTTGTATGCATAACATAAAAATATGGAGGTACTGGTTTGAAAAATGTCCTTACTGTTTTGTTTGTACTGACAGCGGTTTCATTCGCAGAGGTAAGTGGCGATATAGTTCAGGGATACCTTGATCAGATCGGAGAAGATCTGATCTACGAAAGAGCTGAAGACGAATTCATGCTGCTGGCGGAAACAGAGGATGAAACCCAGATCCCCTATATGTATATTCTTGCGGACCCGGAGATGGAGGGGTGTCTTCTTGTTGCTCTTACTCCTGGTGTAGTGCCCGAGTCCGGAGCCGAAAGAACTGCTGCTCTTGAAGTTGTTTCGCAGCTTAACTGGAACAATACATGGGTCAAGTTCGCAATAGATCCTGAATCGGGGGATGTATCGGCAATGTACACATTCTCCACGGAGAACGGACTTGGTTACGAGTCCTTTGCTGTAATGCTCAACCTCTTGCTGGGTACTGTAGATGAAAATTGGGATACGCTTCTAGCTATCTGATTTCCTGCAACAGAGGGGAACCTGATGTTCGGCAATATAGCCATATGCTGCGGTAGGGCCAGCCAGACTCTCGGATTACGTATATGTGAAATCCTTGGGATTGAACCTGAGCCTGTGGATTTTGTACAGTTCTCCAACGGAAATCTTATGGTGAATTTTGTTGGAGAAACCGTTCGCGAAAAGGATGTTTTCGTGATACAGTCCGGAGAAAGATCCATCTTTCAGGACAGGGACGGGGCTTTCGGTACGGTTTCTGGTGATATTCTGGAACTGCTGCAGATGATCTACGCTCTCAAGGACAGCGCTGGAAGGATAACTGCGGTAACGCCCTATTTCCCATACGCAAGAAGCGACAAGAAAGATAAGCCCAGGATCGCCATAACCGCAAAGATGATGTTTGACATGCTTGAATCGGTTCAGGCTGATCGTGTTCTTACCATGACACTCCACTGTCCCCAGAGCCAGGGTTTCAGCAATATCCCGGTTGATCAGTTGCATGCTGACGAGGTTTTTCTTGACAAAATAGTCTCCTTCGGTACGGACAAGCTCGCCTTTCTTGCTCCCGATTCGGGCAGCATCATGAACAACGATTTTCTTGCCATGCATGTAGCCCGATCCCTCAAGGATGCCGGTCGATCTCCGGATATCGAAACAGGTTACGTCAAGAAGGTCAGGCTTGACGACAGCGAAACACCGCACATTAAAACTGTCGAGGGTATAGACGACCTCACCGGTAGAACGGTCATCATGAACGATGACGAGACTCTTTCAGGCAAAAGCCTTGTCATGTCCGCCAAAATAGCGCTTGAACGCGGAGCGGAAGCGGTCTACGCTTTTGTTACTCACGGCATTCTGTCCTGCAATGCTGTCCTGAGGATTGAGGACAGTCCCCTTACGAAGCTGTACGTAACCGATACGGTCGAATTCGATACTGAGGCCGCCCAGAAAATTATAGGGGGTCCTGTCACTAAAATTGAAACGCTCTCCGTCGCAAGAATATTCGCTGAGGCCATAAAACGAACACATGAAGGTAAGAGCCTGAGTTCTCTATTCCTTGGGAAATAGAATCCTCCCGGTAACCCCTTTCTGAATAAATTGGAAAAGGTCAGATGGAAACAATCAGTTTTGAAGTATACACTAAGCTGAAAGCCGCTGCGGTTGCCAGAATGTGGTCCGAGAGCAGAGAGGGCTGGCCTCCTGGATTTCTCGGCGCATCTGAATTCACTGCGGATAGCATTGAGATGGAAGAAAATTCTTCCGGGAAGCTGTACACGGTGCTTGCTATGGAGGGCAGCAGGGTTGTGGGTTACTGCCGCACAACCCCCTACGGAGGCGAACCTGACGCAGCATATGTGGCGCTGCTGAATGTTGTTCCGGACCTTCACGGTAAAAAACTTGGCAAAAAACTCCTTCTGGATGCTGTAAGAAGAACGGCTGAAGATGGGTACTACCGGATAGATCTCCACACCTGGCCTGCGAACCTCAAGGCCATGCCCCTTTACAAAAAGACAGGGTTCTTCTGGGTACCCGACAGCATGGTCTACATGCAGAACTATATGCCCTTCCTTCTTGGCAGGACTGAATTCAGGGATTTCCTGGGGGATACAGACTGGTACGACTGCTTCGCACGAAAGCTGGAAGTTGAACCTGACGAGCAGAGAACAGAGAGCGGGCGGGAAATATTCAGTTACCTTTTCAAAATCGGAGATGACAGCTTCAGGGCTGAATTCGACCGCAGGGGAAGGGTGCTCTCCTCCCTTAAAACCCCCACTATATCAGCATCATTTAAAAGAAACAGTGGCAAAATCTTCTATGGAAAAGCTGTCAGGGTCAGCATCGAAGGTAGTTCCCTTCCGCAGGAACTGCAGATAGAATCGCATGAATACCTCTCGGCACCAGAAGTGCTTTCACGCAATGAGGCATCGGGCGGTTTTGATATCATTCCCGAACCGGTTGAAGTTCCCATTCCCGACAGGGACAGATCCCCAAGAGTTACAGCCGTTCTGCCCGGCTGCAACCCGCTTTCGATCGGAATAGGCATTAGAGCTGAGGAACCTGTTTCAATTCTCTCTTCACCTGTACGCAGGCTTTCGCGGGGACAGAAAGAACTGTCATTGGATATCAGGAAGCTTACAGAGTCGGATTCCCTCAGGCTGGAGGCAAGCCTTGACGGTGAAGTTTTCCTGAACGAAACCTATACATTGGAAGAAAACATCTTTCAGCAGATTCGCATTCCCCTTCCAGAACTTACAGACGGATCGAACGAACTGGTGCTGACCCTGTTCCTGAACGGAAAGGCAGGAGCGGAGGAAAAGATCATCCTTGTCTCCGGTCCATATAGCGGCAAACCACAAGCTTTCCTTACCCGGAAAATGGCGGTCATCGTGGGAAAGGACAGTACTCTTGGAATATCAAGAACGGGGGTTTGGGGAACGATATGGATACCTGGAGAAGATGACAGTGAAAAGATGGCTGGATCCATTAGAATCTCTGCGGGACCGCCTTACTGGAATTCCGATCTGCTCCACCAGGTGTACGATTTTGAACTGGGGGATGGCTGCGTTAAAGCTGAGACTAACTGGCCATCAAGACCGGGATTGAAGTACGTAATACGTTACAGGATCGACGTGGCCGGTTTCATGATGGTTGAGAGCAGTGTTATTAACGAATCATCTTCCCGGCAGAAGGTAAGTTTCATAGCGAACTGGCGCGGGGGGGTCCCCTTTGCGACTGGAAAAAGGATTATCCCTCTGAAAAAGGGTCTTTTTGTTAGCCCGGAAGTCTACAATCAAATCCCCGATGTATCAGAGGACTATCCAAAGAACACGGAGGAACTGGCTGCCCCCTGGCTTGCGGTATCCAGCGAAAATATGACCCTGATGGCCTGGTTCCCCGGCTGGCAGAAATTGCAGTACGGCAGACCTGAAACCGAAAAACTGATCGCAGCTTCCGGAGAAAGGGCAGTCTCTCCCCCATTCAGAGTACTCCTGTCCAAAGGTGACCTGAAGGACCTTCTCAGCGAGGCGAGGATACTGGGCTGGGACACCGGTTCTGTATTGGAGAAGATAGGGTTCATCGATCACAATATTGAACCGGTAATCGGGGAAGGTTACGAGCTGAAGCTTTCCCATAACCTTCTTGGAAAACGGAGTGGAGCCATATCCGTAAACGGTAAACTCATAGCCGAAGGTTCCATCAGCAGTGGAAGTTCCATATCGGCAGCGGTTCCCGGAGAGGGTGATGCTGAAATTTCGCTTGATATCGCAGGCAGACAGAGTGTTTTCCCTGTGAGGATTATCGGCGGCAGCACTTCTTCCGTCGAGCTTTCAGAAAAGGACGGAATTCTCACTATATCCGGCGGCAGGCTGAAAGCTCTGATCGATCCTTCGGAGTTCGGACATGTGTACAGCCTGCTACTGGATGGAGTTGAATATCTCATGTCTTCCCATCCGGGACCCTCCGATTTCGCCTGGGAAAAACCCTGGTTCGGAGGCATTCACCCAAGGATCAATGACCGCAACAAACCCTTCAGACTCGACTCCGTTGATTGCAGCTGGAGGGAGTTTCAAACTCCTGCCGGTGGCCTGCAGGAAAAGGGCTGGGAAATGCACTGGGCGGTGGATCACAAGAAGTACGGGTCTCTTGATCTAACATGGAAAGTCTCCATGCTGCCGGATGTACCACTTCTGAAAACCAGTTTCTGCCCCCAAGCCGTTCACGATGTCTACCCGGGAGCTGAGTTCGATATCAGAGGATTCCTTACCCCTGGAGGAGAACATGACAAAGTGATACTGACTGCACAAAGTAACCCTCCGCTGAGGCAGGGAAGAAAGCATGCGGGTGCATGGCTCGATGCCGGTAGCTGGGGACGGGTGGAGACTCCGGGCAGGGGTTTCGTGGAAGTCCATTCCATCTCAGAAGATATCCTTTTCGCTGAGGATTATGCTGACAGCGGATGTCACTTTGCAATTTTCAACATGCTGGACAGAAAAAAGGAGATAGAAGTTCTCTGGATATTCGGGAACTGCAAGGATGATGAAGCACTATCGCGGATCTACAGGGCACTGAAGCCAGATCTTTCCCATTGAAGAGGGATCGAAATCGATGGGATACACCCAGGTTCCGAAATCTTCTCCTGCGGACCTGTACATATGTACAGATGCAAAATCATCCACGAGATAAAGAAGATCTATATCAACTGCCAGCTCGAGACACCATCTTCCATCTTCAACATTAACAACAGTATCAAACCCGTCCTCCCAGTCGATCAGCTCACCTTCAGAGGTGAAGATCAGTGCTTCCGACGAGCCGTCCCTGAATACTTTCAGCCACAGGATTGAACCATCAAGCGAGTTGAAAATGAAGCCCCCGTACTCTTCAGTCTCTTCCGTGCAGTCTACCATTTTCATGATGATGAAGAGCCGCTCTTCATCAGTGGCTGCAGCGAATACTGTTTCCGGAAGTGGCGTCGGTTGACCTGAGAGATCCGCGAAATTCGTATGGAATGGAACTCTGTATTCTCCGTCAGATCCCTCTCCGTCAAGTACGGGTTCCGAATAAAAAGCCTCAGCTGTGCGCAGAACCTGCCATGAATAATCGAACTGCAATTGCTTGTCCCGGCTGCCGTATTCCAGGATGACGGTGATTGCAGGTGAAGGGTATGGGCTGCCCTCGGGGGATTGGGTAAAGACCAGCTCCACTGGTTCTTCGTAGATTTCGATTTCCAGCGTTCCCGGCCTCAGATTCCAGGTACCCGGGTTAATGTCCAGAGTCACCCTGCGGGGTCTGTTCTCCTGTGGAGTCAGTGTCAGGATCGCGGATTCCAGCTCCTGTTCAAGGGGTCTCGCACTTATTAGCTGTTCCTCGTACAGGTACGCAAGGTTCATTTCCTCACCGGTATTGATGTTTTCAGAATAGATCCCTCTGGCGTCAACGACCGCGAAGGCAACCGAGTCATGCCAGACGGTCATCCACCCCAGCTGAGTGAAATAACCTCTTTCCGGTTCAGGTTCCGGAACAGCGCTGCCGGACGAGCCGGCTGATATATACAGGATCCCGTTTTCACGCTGGGCGGCGAGAAGGTGAATATGTCCTCCAACAACAGCCAGGGGACCCGTTTCCTCCATTTTCCCCTTGAATTCACTTACAGCAGCCGAATCCTGCCATGCCATGAACCAGAATGGTTTGTGTGTAACGAAGATCCAGGGATTATCGGTATCTATACCGTCTACGAGGTCATTTATAGTTTCCAGATTTTCTGCTGTGAATTCGCTTTCCATTGAGGAATTCCACACTACAAACGTGATGCCCAGTATATCTTCTATCCTTGAGGGTTCGGTTCCGGTGTACTGCCTCCAGAGCTCAGCGGTCTCCTCGTTCCAGATATCGTTATTTCCAGGTGTATAAACGAATGGAAAAACATTGGTAAGCCTTTGAAGTACAGGCAGCATGTTCTCCCAGTCCTCAACCAGTGTTTCAACATCCCCGTTGCCCTCGACAAAATCACCAACGGAAAGAACTATATCCGGTGACATCTCGATTATCGCGCTTACGGCTATTTCGAACTCGGCATCATCTGGTCTGCCCGTTCTGTCCCCCAGAACAGCTATTCTAACCGGAAATGAAACCGACAGAATTAGAAGCATGCTGATCATTACAGTCCCCTTTTTTCTGCATTCTTTTCTCTGCCAAGCCGGAAGAATTCCTTTAAAAGCCGGGAGGATTCATCACTGCAGCATCCTCCGAAAACTTCCGGGTAGTGGTTGAGTTCAGGCATTTTGAGAACATCAGTGACCGACCCGAATGCACCGAAGCGTTTGTCAGGAGCACCGTATACTATTCTGGGTATACGGGAGAGCACGGCCAGGCCAGCGCACATCAGGCAGGGCTCAAGCGTGGAATAGAGGGTACAGCCCTCAAGTCTCCAGTCCTCTCTATCCTCTGCAGCTGCCGTTATCACGAGATGTTCTGCGTGGGAGGTCGGCATTCCCGTCTCAGCTGTCCTGTTGCGGTCGGCAAAAAATCTACCTGACGATTCCACAAGAACTGCTCCTACGGGAACTTCTTCCGCCTCAAAGGCTTCCCCGGCCTTTTCAAGTGCGATTTTCATCCAGTACAGATCCATTTCAGTAAGTCCCATTTCAGCCCTCTTCTGCCAATACGGCCTCTATCTCGCCGGGAGACTTGGGAATAGCCGCTGAGAGTACGATGTTCTCCTTATCACCTATAAGAACATCATCCTCTATCCGTATTCCTATTCCTTCCTCCTCCGAGTAGAAGCCTGGTTCTACTGTAAGTACCATGCCTGCTTTCAGCTCATCGCTTATTACGTTCTCGTCATGCGTATCCAGCCCAAGATGGTGGCCGATGTTGTGATAGTAATATTTCTCTATGTCCTCTTCGTTTTCAATGATACCCTTCTGCATGAGAACTCCCGTATAGAATTCCTTCACTTCGCGGTTCCATTCGGAATGGAGTTTCCCCGGTCTAAGAAGGCGAATAGCCTCCTCCTGAATTCCGATAACCATTTCAACCAGTTCCCTCTGCCTTTTCGTATACCTGCCGTTCACAGGGAAGGTTCTTGATATATCCGCGTTGTAGTAATCCTTCCTTGCGCCGAAATCAAGAAGAACCAGAGTTTTGTTCGCAAGAGGTTTATCATTCTCCACGTAATGAAGACATGTGGCCCTGCTACCGCCAGCGATAATCGCCGAGAATGCTGGTGTCTTCTCACCGCTCTTCATAAATTCGTACAGTAGCTCCGCCTCGAACTCGTACTCGAGCATTCCCGGTTTCAGTGCTTTGAGGGCGCGTAGAAACCCCCGTCGGGTTATATCAATTGCTTCTTTCATGGTTTCCAGTTCTTCCGGACCCTTGATCATCCGAAGGCGGAAAATATCCCCCGAAAGCCTGGAGAATTTCAGGTAGGGGTAGGAGGATATCAGCATGTTGGCAAAGTTCAGGCGGTTACCATTGTCCCTTGTAATACCCGTTACAGGGAAATCAACCCATACATTCTCGATTCCCCAGCGCATTATTATTCTATCTATCCATTTCTCCACCGTGCTGTTGAATGAGATCTTTTCAATACCGGTCCGTTCGCAGGCTTCCTCCTTCGTAAGCACTGTCCCGATCCATTTGGCATGGGTTTCATCGTAAGCATCAATGAAAAGATCCTCCCGGATATCCATGCCTTTTCTGCGATGGATGACAAGCCATGTTCCCGGCTGATCGACTCCTGTGAGGTAAACAAGGTTCATGTTGGGAGTGTATGGATAATTGCCGTCGGCACTGGTGGGCTTCGATCTGGATGGAGGAATAATAATCAGAAACTCCTCCGGCATCTTGTTGATAAGCATGCTTCTACGTTGCGCATAAACTTCTGAACTGAACATTCTGTCCTCCGTTATTCCTTCACTGGTACAATTAGATCATCAAGGGCAAGTTTAGGAACGTGGTGCCTGTCCTTCACATCTCTGTAATACCTGATATTTTCATCGGCTTCGTCAAGTACGGTTTCTTCACCGGGCACTCCAAGGGCGATTATCAGAAAGGGTTGATACCCTTCGGGGGTGCCTGCGACTTCTTCTATCATGTTTGCATCAAAGCTCATGATCATGCACGATCCGCAACCCGATTCTCTGGCAGAAAGTACAGTATATGCGGCTGCAATCCCAACATCCACTGGAAGATGCTTTCTTTCCCCTATCGGGGCATGAATGATGATGTAAGCGGGAGGTCTTTCGCCCTCTTCCGGACCATTCCAGTCTTCAAGGTAGCCCGCCCATTTCAGCGAAGGGAAAATTTGTGAGCAGTGTTTTTTGTCTGTGACCGGCGTAAAGCGAAGAAGCTGAAGGTTAGCACCGCAGGGGGCAAGACGGGCTGAATCTATGAAGCGGAGAAGATCTCTTTCCGATATGCTGATCTCCTGTCTGAAGCGTCGGACCGATCTGTTCTCCTTTGCGAGTTCATGTATTCTCATTCCGCTCTCCTCTACTGTGCCTGCCCCGCTCATTAACGAAGCTGCTGGCAGTTACTTTGCCGCTACACTTACATCATCAAGAAGGATTGAGGGGTACATACCTCCCGCGTAAGAATCGTGAAGACGGTTCTCCACGGATTCGATGTTATTCAGAACGTCGTATACGTTCCCGGATACCATTCCGTCTTTCACTCTTCCCTTTATCTCGCCGTTCTCAACGTAGAAACCCGGGTTGAGCCCCACTGAAAAATCTCCGTTCAGAATGTTACCGGAGTGAGCTCCAAGAACTCCCATCACAATCACTCCTCTATCGATACTTCTGACCATGTCCTCGAAGGAGATGTCTCCAGGGGCGATACGTTTACAGACAAGAGAAGGGACTGGGGAAAGCGCAACGGTTTCCCCTCCCCACATTCCTCCACGGTATCCTGTTCCCGTAGGTTCTTCTTTGAGTTTTTCGGCGTAATCGAGGTTCAGTACCAGATTTTTAAAGATACCTTTCTCGAAGATAACGTGCTTCTTCGCGGGAACTCCCTCGTCGTCGATGAAATGCTGGTCGACCTCCAGCGGATCTGTCGGGTCTCCGTAAAGGGTAAATTTGTCAGAAAGAACCTTGTCTTCCCGCCTGTTCTGGAGAGGGGACACTCTGTTGTAGAAGGATTTACCCGATGCTGCCGCTGCAAGTCTCCAAAGTATGGTGTATATGGTATCCGGTGTGAAGACCACCTTCATTCTACCGGTTAGTATATCAACCTCTGGAAATCCGGATACATACAGATTAACCAGGCCATCCAGCTCACTTTCCGGAAAATCAACTGCTTTTCTGCTTTGGAATATTTTCCTGACGGCCGTCTCTGAGTTGGGATACAGCAGGGATGTAAAAATGTACATGAAGGAGCTCTTTCGGGAAAAATCAAGCCCGCTTGTATTCATGATCGCCATATCCTGGATTCCTCTTCCGGAAGTGACGTCTATCTGTCCATCGACTTTTCCATTCAGGTAATTCAACACCTTGCTGGTGCGGGAATGGAGGTCATGGAAACCCATGCTGGAAACTGATTCGTCCGGCAGCCATGATTCAGGTATCTCGGATGGCTCCGGGAAGGAGAAACCGGCATTCACGCTGCCCTTCAGAGAATCCAGAGCGTTTGACACCAGTTCATTCCTGTTCAAAAGGTTTTTCGTATAGGCGGTACCGATCCTGCCGTCCTTGAGGATCCTGAGGGCATAGCCGGATTGAATGGATGCCGACATATCGCTGGGTTTACCGTTTCTCATATCAAGGGAACCCGAATCGTTTCTGATCGAGAATACTTCCGCCTGATCGGATACTCTCGCAGCTATATCCAGTAGTTTTTTCATTATGCACCTCCAACAACCATGTTGCGGATCAGAATATGAGGTGATCCCAGGGCGGATTTGATATTGAGCTGTCCCTTACCGCAACCGCCCCGCTCCGAAAGTTCCATATCATTGCCTATCGCTTCTATGTTCTGAAGTGTTGTGAAGAGGTTGCCCATTATGTTGATGTCGCGGATCATGGAACCTACTCTGCCATCCTTGACCTTGAAACCGTACTGTGCCCCGAATGTGAAATTCTCTCCGCTTGTCTGGCCGCCCTTGCCATCTATCAGATAAAGGCCGTCTCCCAGTTCTGCAAGGAGATCATCAAGAGTCAGTTCACCTGGCTTTATGTAAATAGTTCCCATCCGGACGATGGGTTCGAAACGCATATCCTCTGCAACAGTATGACCGCTCACAGGTTCACCGAACGCACTCGCGGTTCTGCGGGAATGGAGCCTTCCAGTTAGAACCCCTCTGTCCATTAGTGTGACAGGTCTTACTGCAACACCCTCGTCATCGTACGCGTAGTAGCCGATCTGACCGGGCATGGTTGAGTCCGCAATAATGGTTATTTCGTCAGAACCAAGCTGCTCTCCCAGTGACATCTTTTCTCTGAGGGAGGGATTGTCTTCTATTATGTCAGCTTCGCTGAAATGACCGAAGGCTTCGTGTGTAAAAACCCCGGCTAACATGGGACTGAGTACTACATTATAGGTGCCGCCCTTAACCGGTTCTGCATCCAGTAGCTGCGCTGCAATCTCTGCCCTTTTCACGAAAACATCTTCCCTTGAAAGCAGTCTGTTGTAACCGTCGGCCCCTCCGATGGCAACCCTGATGTTTTGAACAAGGTTATCGCGCTTCGCAATAACTTCACCGGCTATGTTGGTTGTCAATATCTCTTCTGAAACTGCTGTCCCTTCCGAATTCACATAGTGCTTTTCTCTGCCTATCTCTACGTAGTTGAGGTTAGTGGTCTCTATCAGGGGCTGCTCCAGCATGAGATCGTTGTACCTGCGGAGAAGCTCTATCTTATCATCGATGCAGATCTCTCTGGGATCTCCATCAAGAACGAGCTTGACGTTCTCTATAACAACTGGAACGGAGGCGAGAACCGATTTTTTCCCTCCCGTGGCGACTATCGTTTCCGCCCCCTCAACAGCAAGCTCCAAACCACGGGGAACGTCTTCCTCCCTTGTTACGGTTGCAGAGGAAAAACCACCATTCTTTCCAACCCGGATAACATATCCATCGGTTCTGTTCGAACCGACATTTCTGATTTCCCTGCCGGCAAAGCCGATCCTGGTTTCGGTTTTAATCTCATACCTGATATCAATGAAATCAGCTTCAACATCGCTTATCATTGACCTGAGTCTGTCAATCATCAGAACTCCCTTCGAAATGAAAGTCTGTAATCCGCTTCACGTATTTTGCAATATAAGATTAACATAATACAGGGTGCAAATTACGAGTCGGGTTCACTATACATTTATACTTGACCTTAACCTGCGATGAAAACATTGTAGTTAAACGAATATCCAACTCATGTGTTTATCTTTATGAAACAGTTGAACATTCCTTTTCCGCTGGAGGCTATTATGAGAACGCTCCTGTTCACTATTACTCTTTTACTCATGTTCACAATCGTATCCGCCGATCCGCCATCATATTACGATCTTCGTGATGTCGGAGGAGTCAACTATGTAACCTCCGTTAAAAGCCAGCAGGGCGGCACATGCTGGACGTTCGGGGCAATGTCTTCAATCGAGGGCAACCTGCTTATGACAGGCGCCTGGACTGCCGCGGGAGAAACCGGAGAACCGGATCTCGCTGAGTATCATCTTGACTGGTGGAATGGCTTCAACCAGTTCAATAACGATGACACAGATCCTCCAACAGGGGGCGGGCTCGAAGTGCATCAGGGGGGAGATTACCTCGTAACCTCGGCATACCTCACAAGAGGAGAGGGGGCAGTGCGTAATATTGACGGACAGTCTTTCGATACCCCTCCCGAACGCAGCCTGGATTCGTACCACTACTATTACCCGCGGGAGATAATCTGGTACACAGCCGGTGCCAGCCTTGAAAATATCGATGTTATCAAGCAGGCCATCATAGATTACGGTGTAATGGGAACCTGCCTCTGTAGCAGTAGTTCGTTCATCAACGCTGAATACGAGCATTACCAGCCACCGTCGAGTTCTCTCGATCCGAACCATGCCGTATCAATTGTCGGCTGGGATGATGCAAGGGTAATTGAGTCTTCTACACCCCCTCCTGGCCCTGGAGCCTGGCTCTGCAAGAACAGCTGGGGAACAGGCTGGGGATACGACGGCTACTTCTGGATCTCCTATTACGACAAGCACTGCGGCCAGAACCCGACCATGGGGGCCATATCCCTTCGGGACGTTGAATTCATGCAGTACGGCAATATTTACTACCACGATTACCACGGCTGGCGTGATACCCTTACCACCGCTATCGAAGTGTTCAATACTTTCACGTCTGAACAGGACGAAGAGCTCAAAGCAGTGAGTTTCTTTACAGTGGAAGACAATGTTGTTTATACAACGAAAATTTACGACTCTTTCTCCGGCGGACAGCTCACCGATGAACTTGCGTCAGTTACGGGAACGGCGCTTCTTACGGGATTTCACACTGTTGACTTCCCCAGCGCAGTAACACTGGATGAGACAGATGTTTTCTATACCTATCTTCATCTGTCCTCAGGAGGGCAACCATTCGACTGCACCTCCGATGTGCCTGTTCTTCTTGGCGCATCATCCAGAACTATCGTCGAATCAAGTGCAGACCCGGGGGAGAGTTTCTACCTTGATGGTTCAACCTGGGTTGACCTGACCACGCTTGATCCTACCGCCAATTTCTGCGTAAAGGCGCTGACCAATCCAATAGGTACGTCCATTTCCGGGGAGGAGTGGGCAGCATTGCAGCCTTTGTCCGCAGATCCTGTTTATCCCAACCCCTTCTCATCACAGGTTACGGTTCCCTTCACGATCGCGGAAACAGGACTGATCAATATTTCCGTTTTCGACCTTTCGGGCCGGCAGATCCATACAATTACTTCGGAAGAGTTTGCCGCCGGTGCGCACACCGTTTCCTGGGAAGGAACAGACGATAGCGGTAACAGGGTAACATCAGGTATCTACTTTGTGAGGATATGGTCAAACGACTTGGTTGTAACCAGCAGAGTGGTTCTTACACAGTAAACTTGAACGGAGTTGCCGGGGGTTACGTCTGTTCGTATCCCCCGGCTTTCCCTATAAGCTCTCTTATCTTATCGAGTTTTTCATCAAGCAGTTCTGTAGTTTCCGCTTCGGCGACAAGGCGCAGATAAGATTCGGTATTCGAAGGGCGGATGTTGAACCACCATTGAGGATATTCTATTCTGTATCCGTCAAAATCGTAGAATGCGGCGGGTTTTTCAATTCCGGTGAAGTAATCCCTTACTCTGTCCATGGCGGATTCCTTATCGTCTATCCGGAAGTTTATTTCTCCTGAATTCGAATATGTGTTTATCGAATCAATGAGCCCGGAGAATGTTTCCCCGCGCTTCTTAAGTTCCGATAGGATATTCAGAACGAGAATCGCAGCGAGCATACCCGAATCACAGTTGAAGAATTCTCTGAAATAGTAATGCCCGGCCAGTTCTCCTCCGTAAATCGCATTCAATTCACGCATTTTCATCTTCGCGTGGGAATGTCCCACCTTCCACATGAACGGCCTGCCTCCAAGCTTCTCGATGAATTCGATTACTCCACGTGAAGTCCTTATATCGTGCAGGACTCGGCCTTTCTCCTCTTTGAGGAAGTGGATTCCGAGAACACCTGTGATCAGATCGGGCGGTACGAATCGCCCTCTGTCATCGATGAACATCACTCTATCACCATCTCCATCGAAGATCACACCCGCATCCAGACCGGCACCAAGAACAAGTTCTTTAAGATCGGCGGTATTATTTTCATCAAGCGGGTTGGGGGGATGGCCTGGAAAGGACCCATCCATCCTGTCGTAAAGGTACGCAGGTTCGCTGCCGAAAACATCCTTGACAAGCAGTGAAGCCATTCCGTTGGAACAGTCGATTCCATATTGAAAATTCGAGTAATCCCCCCGGAACTTATCCAGGAAGGAGATGTATTCCGCTTTTATGCCTGGAAGCTCTTTTACCTCTCCCCTCCATACAGCCGGCTGGATACCACCTGTTTCAACGGTTTTCTCAAGCTCTCTCAGGCCGGTATCGTATCCTACCGGCAGGGCATTTGAGCGGGAGATCTTCAGGCCGTTGTATTCCGCCGGATTATGGGACGCAGTAATCTGCACGGATGCTCCAAACCCATGGACAGCAGTCGCGAAATAGACCATTGGCGTGGTAGAAAACCCGATATCGTAAACACTCGCTCCAGAGTCGGTTATTCCACGAATAAGGTGACTGAGAATATCGGGAGTGGATTCCCTGCAGTCGTAACCCACAAGAACCTTTTCGGTTTTGAGGAGCCGTGGAAGGAAGAAGCCGATCCTGTAAACGGTTTCTCCATCAAAATCCCTGCCGTATACACCTCTGATATCGTACGCCTTGAATGCCTTCATCTTACGTGTCTCCAAAAAAAGGTGTTTATTCCTGTGGCAGAACGGTTTTCAGTTCTTTCTTGAGTGTGGATATTCTGAATGGTTTGACAAGTCTTCCGCTGAAACCGTACTCAGAATACTTGGCTAACACTGTGTTATTGGCGTACCCGCTGGAAACGATAGCTCTTACATCCGGATCGATCTTCTTCAGCTCGTTAATCGCTGCTTCCCCTCCCATTCCTCCCGGAACAGTAAGGTCCATGATTACGGCATCGAAAGGCTCTTCGGAAGTAAACCTCTCCCGGTAAAGATCGATAGCTTCAGCCCCTTCAGAAGATTCTATAACATCGTGCCCGAGAGCCTCCAGCATTCCCGAAAGAACCTCCCGTACACTTGGGTCATCATCCATGATCAGGATATGCGCCGAAGCGGAATGGATATCATTCTCCGGTTCCTCCCGAGAAACAGTCTTCGTTCCGTGGCTGTCGATAACTGGAAGGTATATTACGAACTCCGTTCCTTCACCCTCTTCGGAGTAGGCTCTTATGGCTCCGGAATGTCTTGATATGATGGAGTAGCTGGTTGAAAGCCCCAGACCGGACCCACCGAATTTCGTTGTGAAGTACGGGTTGAATATTTTTTTCAGATCACTCGGGGGGATTCCTTTACCTTTATCCTTTATGGAAATAGTTACGTACTCTCCGATTCCCAGATGAGTTTCCGAATCCTCCCCTATCTCAACATTGCTGCAGCTGACATTTATCCGTCCGCCACCGATCATTGCCTGGACGGAGTTCAGCGTAATATTATGAACTACCTGAGAGATCTGTTCTTTGTCGATCTCTATATTTTTTAGGTTTTCTTCGAAGTTGAAAACAACCTCCACATCCGAGCCTCTCAGGGCAAAAATAACGGCTTCCTGCACGAAACGAGCAACTTCAACAGGCTCCTTCAGCGGAACTCCTCCTCTTGCGAATGTCAGAAGCTGTCTGGTAAGGATTGTGGCCTTTTCAGTGGAAGCTACAGCCTGTTCAAGACGCTCGATGAGCCTTGCGGGCTCTTCCTCTATCTGTGCAAGAGAGATGTTCCCCTGGATTGCCATGAGCAGGTTATTGAAATCATGCGCTATACCGCCAGCGAGAGTCCCAATGGATTCCAGGTGTTCTATCCTCGAAAGCTCCTCCTCTATTCGGCGCTGGTCTGTGATATCCCTTACTATCCCTTCAATGTACTCCTCTTGTCCCTCTCTTGTTGAAACTTTTCGAGCAGAAATGGAGGCAAGGAAAGTTGAACCGTCCAGCCTTTTCAATTCAGCCTCAAAACCGCGCACTTCTTTGTCCTTCGAAAGTATATCCAGGAATTTCTTCCTGACTGACGGCTCAACGTAGAGATCCTTAACGGAAACATCGTCAAAATCACCTGTTTCTTCTCCAAAGAACATCCTTTGCATCTCGGGGTTGTAGAAAACGATTTTCCCTCCCGACTCGGCTGTCGTTCTGTATACTGCCACTGGTATGTTTCCGGTCAGTTCTCTGAACTGATTCCTGGTTTCGATCAATTCAACCTGTGTCTTAAGCGACTCTGTTAAGTCAAGTGTAAGGATAACAACTTTTTCCACGTCACCGTTGTCATCCTTCAGAGCGTAGAAGTGATGAGAGATATACTCGGCTCCATCGGGAGAGGGGTTGGTGATTTTCAACTTTGGAATGTACAGTTCCCCTCCCTTCAAGTAGACTTCCCTAACATCATCAATGTGTTTTCCCAGATAGGTATCCTTCTTATCCATCTGAAGTTTGGAACGGAGGATCATTCTATCCTTCAGATCTTCAATACTCCTGTTCCAGATGTTGCGCCATGAAGCATTAGCCATCAACAGGGTACCGTTCCTGTCATGCACGGAGATACCAACTGGAGAGTTGTCTACAATGGCTTTCATGAGCTTAAGGCTTTCTCTGAGTTTCTTTTCAGCTTCTTTCCGCTGCGTAAGATCCCTTACTGAAACTAGAAGAACCTCTGCATCTCTGTAGATCATGGGTGTTGAGGAGAGCTCAACGGGCAGGAATCCAGTTCTCTTTTTTATGAGGGTTTCGAATATTGTTGTATTTGTCGTTCTGTTCCCGGATTTCTGGAAAAGGGATTCTACAGTGTCTCTGTCAGCGTCATGGAATAAACTCAAAGGGGAAAAGGTGTAGATGTCCTCTCTGGAGTAATCTGTCATCCTGCAGAAACAGTTATTCGCAAAGAGAATTATGTCTCCGCTGCAAATAAGGATACCTTCTTTTATATTTTCTACTACAGTGCGGTAACGCTCTTCGGTTTCTGCCGTTTTCATCTGTTCTAACACCACAGGAGAGAGGTCCTTCATGATAACGATCCTGTCTTCGGTTCCGGGGATGAAACCCACATTCACACGCATGAGGCGGGATTCTTCTCCCGGCACATTAACTCTAAGCGTGTATGTAGTCGGAGGGTTGCCTGTTCCCTTCGCCCTGTCATAGAAGTAACCGGTGATACGCTCTATGTCTTCATCGGGGACGAAGGTTTCCCATGATACTTTCCCGATGATTTGCTTGAGCGGAATCCCTGTGATTCTTTCGATCTGATTGCTTGCCTCGATCACGATACCGTCTTTGTTCAGCACAATGACAATATTCTCGCTGAGCTTCAGAATTGTTCTGAGGGTTGATCCGCTAAGCTGGAGCTTATCCTTGAGTTCCCTGATAAGGTCTGAGTCTCTGCTGGTATCCTTAATTGGCGGCATATCGTTCTCCCGGGAAATCACCTTACATTAGTTAGTATATACATACGGAGCATATTCTCACAACCCTGCAGAGCTTCGTACCTTACCCTGCTCTCTTGCTGACAATATCATCGCTGTTAACATTAGTGTACCGCCAGCCGTCCCCTGGATAGTTACAGGTTCGGAAAGCATGATCCAGCCGCCGATCAGGGCGAAAACTGCTTCAAGGCTCATAATTATCGCTGCGTGAGCGGGGTGCGCCCGTTTCTGGGCAATAACCTGCAGTGTATATGCAATTCCGACCGAAACCAACCCGCCGTAAAGAATGGGAATGGCAGCCATACGAATACTGCTCAATGACAGATTCTCCATCAGAAGAGCCAGGACTGCGCTAAGAAGAGAACAGCATACAAACTGTACTGCAGCCAGAGAAAGAGCTTCGTACTTCTTCATCAGCCTCGAGATAAGCTGTATATGAACAGCCCAAAAAATTGCTCCTGCGAATACGATGATATCTCCGGAAAACATACGGGATGACCCGGCTGTTGTAAGAAGGAACATACCCGAAACCGCAAGAGCAGTTCCGGCCCATGTTCCTTTTGAGCAGGACTGCCCCCAGAACAGTCCCAGAACGGGAACCATTACCACATACAGACCAGTTACGAAGCCGGCATTTCCCGCAGTTGTATAGACAAGCCCCACCTGCTGCAGTGATGCCCCGGCAAAGAGAATCAGCCCGGCGAGTATGCCATGCTTAAGCGGAACACGAGGAGCACGGGTCTTCTTTCTAGAGATGTAGATCAGGGGCAGAAGTACCACAGCACCCAGAGCGAACCTGACAGCATTGAACAGGAACGGACCGACGTGCTCCATGCCTGCCCTCTGGGCAACAAAGGCAAAGCCCCATATGGCGGCCGTGAGAAGAAGGAGCAGGTCTGTTTTTAAATGAGCCCTGTTATCGGTGAACATTATACTTCAATCATATCCTTCAGAATATTTCGGTGGTTACAAAACAGCCTGAATATGCAATCACAAGCATGAAAGGCACAATCCACACTTGACGAAACGGATAATGCCGCAATCACTAGGTGCAGTATACATCTAGATGAAAGGGACACCATGCCAGGAAGAGGAAGAGGAAGAGGAAGAGGCGGAGCTCATAATCGTTCCGGCAGGAGACGGAACAAGATCGAGGGGCGACGGAGGTCGGCGCAGGTATCCGCAGTATGACGGCCCTGTTTACACTCAGGAACCCGCAGAAACAGAATCCGAATTGGACGCCATCCCTTTCTGTCGCTATTCCAGACAATGATGAACGTGTATATATAGACTGCTTGTTTTACTGCGTTGACCTTCTTTGTACATTTTGTTTATCGTACAGAGGTATTCTCAGGCGATAGGAGCGGGACATGAAAAGCAAGAAGGATACTGGCAGGATAGCGGCAAGGCTGACAACCGCTGTTTCTTCAATGGAAAATCCAGAGGGTAGGATTGAGGCCCTGGCCAAATTTATCTCCGGCTACAAACCGGATGAGATAGGCCATGTTCTGGGTTCTGTTATAGTTGATGCCTGCCAGCGTATAGAAGCCAGTTTAACGTTCCTTTCATTAATAGACCGACCTCTCCTTAAGAAAAGTTCTCCCGACTGGGACTGGGGTGCTCTGGATGACTGGTTCTCGAAAACAAAACTCGAAGAGGTATGGACCCTTTACAACCACATTCCATCAGTTTCATCAAAACATGTTATAGCTAAGATATCCTTACTTATCGAGATTATTTTTGTGCTTATAGAGGACGACCTCCTCGACCCCGAATCGGATATGGACTGTTCGGGCGCGGATATCGCCCTGACCATACTCAAGGGAGCCGGAAAAGAAGATCCAATTTTCAAGCTCTCTCTTACTTCCTTCCCGGTGGAGATACGTAAATTTGTAAAAGACATTCTCGCAGAATTTGACTTCATAGAGAATACTCCTGGAATATGGCAATTCACTTTCAGCCAGACTGGACTGGATAACTTCGCTTCGGGAAACAATCTCAGGATTCATATGGGTTCCAGCCAAATGTCGATGGCAGTGGCCCAGAGAAACGCCGAAAATCTTGTAAAAAGACTAGAGCTTCTCGTGAAAGCTCTTCAGATGTTTCCATCCGGGCACCCGTCAATAGATCCCTCAACAGAATCCTTTCTTACCATCTTATCTAAATTCTACAAAGAGAAGGAACAGGTTACCCTTTCGGTAATGGGTGATACCGTCATGGTTAACGAAATAAGCGTGGAAAGAAAAACCACAAGCATGAGCAGTTTCGTCAGAGCCTTCATAGAACGAAAAATGAGCAGCCTGACCTTCGATCCTGGAGTTACTGCTGAGGATGTGAAAACCTTTGCAAAGATATTCAACAGACCCCCTGCATACATTTCGGAACACGGCGGCATGGACAGACTTCTCGAGCTCAGAGGACTGAGTTCCATTTTCATAAACCGATTCCACTACCAGCTTATCTCCGAAGGTGGTGACACAGATCAAACTCTGGCGCGGGGAGAAGTCACCATTGAAGACGCCATCTTTTCCGAACTGATAGACAGGCTTGAGCGAGGGGAAAGCATAGATTCCCTTCCAGGAAGCAAAATCGGAGATGCCCTTAAATCAGTTCTCGCTGCCGCGAAGGAAAACAGGGAGGAACAGAGAGGGATGATAGCAAGATTCGTATTTGCCCTTGATCCCACCCTGCTTGAAAAGGGTCTTCTTTCAAACCGTGTGATTCAGAGAGGAATGGCATGGAAAGCTGTCCGTAAGATAATAGACAGGCTTCTGGCCAGCCTTCCCTCTCCTGATCCGGATACAAGGCACAGGGCTGTGGGTAAGCTGCAGGACATGGCTCTCCTGGCCGTGGAGCGTGGAAAAGAGAACTCAACAATACAGATAATCGAGTACGTTTCCAGGCTTATAAAGCGAGAACAGGATCCGGACGTTCTCTACAGGGGGGTAGTTCTCACAGCTTCCCTTATGGAAGCTCTTCTTGCCAGGGGTATGATGACCATAGCCCTTCAAGCCGGGAAGATTCTTCAGAACCTGGAGGCAATGCGGTTCTCAAGGACTGAACTTGAAGCGGCCAGAAAGCGCTCTCTGGGGGAGGCCCAGAGGAAGATGGATACAATAAACGCAGCGGAAGCCCTTGTTCAGAACATACTTTCCGATGATGAGATAGTTTCACGGGAGGCAACCAACCTTGCAATGATAATTCCCCCGGACAATCTGGTATCTCAGCTGGTGAATATTTTCCACGAGGATAGCAGAAGGCTCAGATCAAAAGCTTTCCGGATGCTTCTTAAAATGGGCAAGAGGGGACTCACAGCAATCCATGAAAGACTCACTGAGATAGTAACCGCTTTCAATTCAAAGGTGGGTGGAGGCACTTATCTTCTGCCGGACATAGAATGGTACATGGCCAGAAACATGATACAGGTTCTTCGTGATCTGGGCTCTCCCTCGAGCGAGAGCATTCTTGCGGAACTCTGCAAGGTTCCCGATTCTAGGATAAGACGCGAATGTCTCCTGGCTCTTACACAAGTGTCCTCGACAACTGCGGAAAGTCTTTCCATGTACCTCATCATTGATAAGTCAAAGGAAGTTGCTGAGATAGCCCTGGATATTCTCACCAAACAGGCTATGATGAACCCCGCTTTCGTTCCCAGCATAACCGAGGCTTTCCGGAAGAACAGTGATATCAGAACCGAGATTATGGAATCCTTCAGTATGCTTGGCAATCAAGCACCGGTCATCGCTTTTCTCTCTCGGAACCTTCAAGACGGCCCTTCCAGTATTCTTTTCGAAGACCAGAACCTTGTTTCCGGAGCTTTTAGAATCATCAGCAGATACGGAGGAACGGCTGAGTTGCCCGTACTGCAGAACCTTCTGGACGAAGTAGAGGGAGGTTTTTTCAGGAAGCATAAAATTGAAAAATATCTGGTTCAGCAACTGAAGGAGACTATCGAGAAGCTGACGCTTTCAGAAAACGTGATCGAAAGTAATGTCTCTCCAGAACTTCCATCTGACAGACCACGCAAACCACGAAAACCGCGTAAGCCGCCCGAAGATGACGAGATAACCATCCTTGGTCCCAATTACGGCATAGACAACTAACGTAAGTACTTATACAACTTGACGAAAGTCAGGTTATGTATCATGTACTGAATAAGCAGGTCATCGATCATATTGTTCAAACCAACCGGGGAGGTTTTCTCTGAGTCTTATGTCCTTTCAGATGTGCATAACACAAGTGTGCGGACCAGCTTCCAGTCCTTCACGAAGGGAGTTTCTGTAATCCGCACAGGCTGAGAGGAAGGTTGACATCATGAGAAGGCTGACTAACGTCGCACTCATACTTATATCACTATTCCTGATTATTTCCGGTTGCGGTTCAAGTAATCAGGAGATAATCATCGAGCCCTGGGATATTCTCCTTGCCGATCTTGAGTACGCCTGGGTTACCATGGATATTAACGCATTGGAGGATTGTTTCAGGGATGACTTTATGCACCATCTGCAAGAGGTGGACTGGGATGACTACAACGGTGACGGCGTTATAGACGAGTACTGGGGACTGGAGATTGAGCTGGACTTTGCAGAGTTTGCTTTTGCAGAAGCGGATTCAATCTATTTCTCCCTTTCCGGAGGAGAGAGCTCCATATGGTCCGGTGACAGTACCGGTCAATCTATCGAAACGCCCAGAATACTGACAAGAGAGATCTTTTCCCCCGGTGATACGACACTGGAGGTTCGACCAGTTACTCTCATATGCAGGCCTGATTACCAGAATGAATGGTACATATGGCAATGGTTTGACGGGGAGGAACAGTAATGACCGACAGTAACAGCATCAGTAAGAAACACAATTCAATGGCTGCAATCGCGTCGGTACTGACAGCGCTGCTTTTATCCATGGCTTGCCTTACCGGTCCGAGCAGCAGTGCACTTCCAAGTGCTCCATGGGAACCGGTCGACAGTGCCTGGAAAGCGATCGAGAATCTGGAGTACGCTTACGAAACAAAGGATCTTGATCTCTATATGAGCTGCTTCAGGGAAGATTTTGAATTTCATCTGCTATGGTACAATCCTCACGGTAGCTCCGCCAAACAGGACAGCTTCTGGGGATATGCAGCAGAGGAGCAGATCCATATGAACATGTTCGCTGCTGTACCCCTGATCGAGCTTATCCTATCCGGCACTTCGGAGTATCCATGGACGGGTGATTCAACGGGGCAGTCATATCAGCTGGATCGAACTTTTAACCTCAAGGTGTACACCAGCATGTTTCCCGCTCAGGGTTACATGGCATCAGGCTCCACCCTTTTCATATGCCGACCTGATACCACTGATGACCAGTGGTACGTGTGGCATTGGTGGGACCTGTCGGATACAAAGGAGAGTGTCACCTGGGCAACGTTAAAAATGATGTTTTACTGAACGTAATAAGTCTCCAGGCTAACAGAAATCTCCTGTGTGTCACCAAGTTTTATGAAATCCCGTACAATGCCCGTTCCATCGTGGAAATACGAATCCCATTGATAAGTGGGCTCCGCAGTATCGGTCTGGGTTATAACTGCACACCCGCTGAATGACCCTGCTGGAACGGTAACCGAAGCGCTCAGGCTGGTAACCTCACTTCCGTTAGTATTACCAGGCTGCGTCAGCCAGGATTCACCCAGCGTCAGAGGCAGCAAAGCAAACAGATCGTAGTCGGTTGACACTGTGTCCTCATATGCCCTTATCTCGTCACCTGTATTCCGTATGTAGACGAACTGGGTGTCTGCATAGGTCATTGTTGTGTCTGGATTCGTGAGTATCATCTCCGTCTGTGACCTGAACTCGTATACCTCGAATCCTCCCTGGTGCGAGAGCAGAGCCGTCACTCTTCTTTCAGCGGATCCGCTTAAATCGAATGAGTCCAAACTTGTGCCAATAAATACGAATCCATCGTAGCCGTAGTTCCACCAGTTCCCAACTGTCATAGGCATCCAGTCTCCCTCGGGCGCAGGACCAGGTCCTGTTGTATCCCCGCCGCAAGCGAACAGGAATGCAATCACAAGAGCTACGGAAGCAAATGCAAATTTCCTCATAATCCAAACTCCTCTCCTGGTAAAGAATCTCCTGAAGTAACAATAGTGCTGAAAGACTCCATCCGTCAACAAAGCTTATTGGGAGTAACGCAGTTGTGCTCAATCTGATCCTATTCTGTTTCTCTCTCGAATCGGATGACTGTAACGAAAAGCATCATGTTCCGTCTGTTGGGGTGATGACATCGTATGATATACGCTCGAGAGACGAAGGGAGATGAAAATGGGAGATACGGTGAGGCTTCTGGCGACATTGATCGTAATGGTCGGCGGACCGCTGGCCCTTGCGCTGGCAGTACTCATGAACAGACACCAGCTTGCATTGAAGAAGTACGAGAAGATCAATCAGGCTCTCGAATCGGGGAGGAGTCCGGAGGAGGTAGAGCAGATGATGAAGATCATGGAGACAACCAAAACCCCCAGGAGCAGAACCGGTTATTTCAGAGCCGGTTTCGTCATGATCGGTCTGAGTTTAGCTTCGCTCGTGGTAGGTCTCATTATCGGGGTTGAAGCATGTCTGGCAGCCGCTGGCGGCGGGCTGGTATTCGGACTGGCCCTCGTAGCCATCTGGTTCATTATGGATAGAAATTCGAAGACGGCATAAAGATTGATTAACGATCCGGACAGGCTGGATGACGTCAGACTTGCCTGCGGAGGTGACAGGCAGGCCTTCGGCAGGCTGATAGATGATTACGGTGGGCTGGTATACACACTGTTGCACCGTATGGTTCAAGATCGGGACACTGCCAGAGACCTTGCGCAGGACACCTTCGTAAAAACCTGGACCAAACTCCGCAGTCTCCGGAAGCATGCGAGTTTTCCTTCGTGGATATGCTCTGTCGCCCGGAGGACAGCACTGGATCACCTGCGCAGAATAAAGGTCAGGAAGGAGGTCAGCATGCCCGAGGAAAGCTTTGTAGAAAACCCTGATAACTGCACGCAAGAACTCTCACCTGAAGGTATCGCCCTGCTCAAGCAGGCTGTATGCAAGCTCTCCGATCGGGATAGACAGCTAATTACACTGGCGTACTGGAAGGAGTTGAATCTTTCGGATGTTGGACGTATCATGGGTATACCGGAGTCCAACGTACGTGTTTACCTTCACCGGGCCAGGAAAAGGCTGAGAGAACACTTGAGAGGATACGAGAATGAGCTCCTGCAGCAGATCGACTAGCGTACTATCCTACCTTCTGGATGAGCTGGAAGAGGATGATAAGGTTCTGTTCGAAAGGCACCTCGAGAACTGCCCCTTCTGCCGTGACGAGCTGAGGCTTGAGCGTATCCTGCAGAACGGGCTGTCCGAATGCACGAAGCCGAGTGCAGCGCCACCTGAACTCAGACTGAACGTACTGAAGAGAACGCTGACAGCGCAGCAGCCCCGGTTCCCTTTCCTGCAGATCGCAGTCACGCTTCTTTCAGGCACAGCGGTTTTCATAGTCTTGCTGAAAGTCCTCCGCGGCTCAGGTCTGCTCGAAACAGGTTTCGGATTACTGATGCGTTTCGCCAATGGAATATTCGCAGCTCTCGAACCGGCAAACTCTCTTCCCCTGATGATCGGTTTAGGAATTGTACTGATAGGAATCGCCACGGGAGTGGCTTCGCTGTTACCGGAGAAGTAGCCTCCGGTTCAAGTCATGCTAAATAGGAGAGGATCACCATGAAATTCCCGATTATCTGTACGTTCTGCACGATGCTGATAGCCCTGGTTTCAGGATGCGGTAATGATTCCGAGGTAGTTGTCATTGAGCAGACGGAGGAGATGATAGAGCTGTCTGTAAAATTCAGTATCGGAGCAGAGACAGGAGACAGTACAGAAGCCTTTGGTTCAATAACGGATGCTTGTCATGACACTGCAGGACGGATACTCGTTCTCGATCAAACTCTCTGCGGAGTGCCGGTCTTCAGCAATGATGGTGAATATATCTGTCAGATCGGCCGCAGCGGTGCAGGACCTGGTGAATTTCTAATGCCGCTTTACGTCGCCGGCCTGAACGATGGCAGAATTCTCGTTCACGACCCAATGAGTAACGCTTTCGTATCCTACGACAGCAGTTTTAGTTACATAGAGAACATCTCCCTCTGGGACAATGGTCCACCTCTTGAAACCTGTGCTGTTGCCGAAAGCTGCTATGCGGGTATTGTTCTGGGATTTGACATGGAGACTGATCAGCCGATGATAGTCCGGAGCCTGGCAAAATACAGCGTTAACAGGGAACCTGATATGCTGTACTTCGAGGATGAAGTACCTTTCGATTTTTCTGACTTCACCAGTGTACTCAGCAACATGATGTTCTCCTTCTCCCTCACAGGAGACAGCTTTGGGAGATTCTTTTACTCTCCGACATCCAGCGAAACTTACGAAGTTTTCGCCTTCAATCATGATGGAAGCGAGCTCTTTCACATCTCAAGAGACCTTCCACGTGTCGAAAAGACCGAGCAGGAGATGGAAGATGAGATCATTTACATTGAGAGCTGGGCGAACAGAATAGGTATGCAGGGTGTCGTGATAGAATGGGAGCCGGACCCCTACAGAACATTCATCAAAGCTCTCGGTGTTGACAGCGCTGAACGCCTGTGGGTTGTCAGAGGGACCGAGCTTGAACCGGTTTTCGATGTTTTCGATATGTCCGGAACACACCTGTTCTCCGCACGGCTTCCGGTTGAAAGCGGCAGCTGGAAATTCCATATAGACAGCTTCGGCATATTGGGCTGGGAAGAGGATCCTCCCGACGGATTCCAGAAGCTCTACATCATCGATTTCCCTGCAGTTTCATAAGTTACATATCCGTCTTAACGGATTCGGTGGTGAACAGGTAAAGCCCTTCAATAGGCTGGTAGTCGTAGTAGAATACGATACCGTGGGCTGCCGGCTGAGTCGCGTGCTCCGGGACAGAACTTATATATACTTTCACGTAATGACCATTTGAAAGTTCACAGAAGATAACGTCACCCGGAATGATGTATCCGGTAGTCCACCAGGATCCGGTAGGGTATCCGAATATGGAACCCGCGTCGGTCATATCGGTATGATTTCCGTTTCCGAAGGGGGCAACATCACCCGAATAGAAACCGCAGGGGCTCTCGGGCCAGCCGCCATCGAAACAGTAAATGTCCTGTATGAAGGAAATGCTTGGGGCCAGCCCTGTTGTTCCTGCTGTAGCACCGAAAATGAACGCCGAGTGTTCATTGGGCGGGGCATGGTTATCCCAGATTGTGTAGGTAGCATTAATCTGGTTGGGCATAGTGCTGACTTCGTTGGAGTATCCGGCTGAGGAGCTGGTTCCCTTGTATGCTGTTACTACGTAGTACCCGGCGGAAGTTGCTGTATGGGTAAACGCGTTTGTTGTTACATCGCCAACCTCTGCCCAGTCGGCTCCCGAAGTCGCTTTGAACCAGACCTTGTATCCGTCTATGTCAGTCATCGCTATCCAGGTAAGAACAACATCTCTTCCAATGGAAGCTGGGGCTATTGCCACACCCGCCACGTTATCAAGTGTTCCGCCGGTAGAATCCACGTAAACCGAGATCTCATTACTCCAGCTGAAAAGATACTTACTATTCGTGGTCATCAGTGCGTAGTAGTAGGTGAGATTCGGAGTAACGTCGCCGTCGGTATACGTTGTGTCCCAGGCTTGGGAGACAGTACAGATGCGCACGGCATATGAAGTATCATTCTGGATGTTCGGTGTTTGAGATCGGTAGAGCCTGTAGGAGTCAAAGTCATCGTCGGGACACGAGGACCAGTACAGATCGACAAAGCTGGATACTACGGAGTCAGCAGATAGAACCGATGCCGTCGGCGCTGTTCCGGAAGTACTGATCGAGTCTTCATTGCTCCAGACACCGTTATCATTGGTATCTGTCGTTTGCAATGCATAGTAGTACTGCGTGGCCCATTCTACATCACTGTCAATGTATTCAGATTCGTTAACATCGCTGATGACTCTAAGAACAGTTGCAGAGGATGGGTCGGAAGAGATTCCAGAAGATTCGGAGCGATACAGAATATAGCTTTTGAAGGCTGCTTCACCGCAAATCGTCCATGATGCCGTTACTTCACAAACTCCCTGTGAATCAGTTTCATCTTCCCGGGAAACAGCTATTGACAGAGCCGTATGGGATGAAATCCCTGTGGTAGAATTCTCTCCGGCTTTGGACGAATCTCCTGTAAATTCCAGTGAAAGTGTGGATGGGGTTACATCAGCACCCGATGGCCCTGTACTGTCTTCTCCACAAGAAATTATCAGTACAAATGCAGTTACTAACGGCAGGATTATTCCTGTTTTCATCTTCATCCCCCAAGCTATATGCATATTCAAACAACGCTGGAATAGTTTTATAGTAGTTATATAGTCAATCCTCCTCACCATCGACACCTGCGGAACAGAGAACTTAGCAGTCTTGACTATTAACTGAAAATATACGTAGAATAGTCACTTACTTAGAGTATCTGACGAGTAAAAATTGGAAAGGACAATATGACAGGAATTATTCTGTCGATTCTCATCCTCACCGGTATCAATCCTCGAGTTGCTCCAGACAGAATGAGCACGTTCACATTTTCCGGGGGGTATGGCAACAGAACCGGAAGTAACGTTGTATCCGGTTCTATCGCTTTAAGAACTAATCTTGTAGTACATCTCTCAAATTCACTGGAAATCGGGCTTAATGGAGGATTGTATTGCATTGAACAGGAACAATACCCCGGAGGGGAAGATTATCCTCTAAAAAATGGCATCATTCATGCAGGGGTCATCGGGCGTTATATATCTCAGGGTTCCAGATGGAGGTTCTTCATGGAAATCGGTTCCGGATACTACTCGTGGAATCAGAATTTTCTTGGATATAGCACTGGAGGGGGAATACGATACTATCCTGCCGGATCAAATTATTTCTATTGCCTTGAGGGTAAATGGCACGACAACATTCAGAATTTGTCTGAACCGTCTCCAGGATTTTATACAATAACTGCAGGGCTTGGTTTCTCTTGGTAACATGCAAGGTTATTCTGCGTACAGTATCGTTATCCCTGATTGTTATCCTGCTGGTCTCCTGCAGTAGCAATACTCTTGTCCAGCTGCCATCAACTCCCGAGCAAAAACTGTCTGTGATTTTATCGCTTGATCCCGGGAATACAATACAATATTCTACAAATGGATCCGATAATCTAGTTGAAGGCGTGCTCCAGGAAGTGACAGAAGACAGTTTATACATATGGTGCAATGATACCGAAATCGGTGCTGCATCCAATGAGATAGATTCCCTCTGGATCAGGCAGCGATCTGTAAGATCAGGTATTAAAACAGGAGCGATAATCGGTTGGTCCGCCGTTACCGGTTACGCCATTCTAGCAATTCTCTACATCGATGCGACAGGTGACAGGAGTTACTCCAATCTTCTCCTGGCTCCACTTATTGGTGTTGTCGGGGCTGTTGGAGGCGGAGGAATCGGAGCCTGTGCTGGGGCAGCCATAACTAAATGGGAGCGGCTATTCTAGACAGCCGGGAGGAAGGCGTAAAGATTGCCATCAGTGGCTGCGATATACATGACCCCATCCGAATTAAGCTATAGTTTGTTGTGAAGCAACACTCATAGCAAAGTTTGAGAGGATTGAGATATGGCAAACGTTAACGTAAAAGGATTGCAGGTATTAAGCTCGTATGTTTCAGATCTGGAGAAATCAGTTAAATTCTACAAGGAGATTCTAGGATTCAGTCAATTGGGCGAAGTACCTCCGGGACTTACATTACGTGCAGGTGACCTCACTCTTTACTTAGAGCCAGGTCGGAAATCAAAAGTAGCAGAGCCTGGAATTCATGCTGAGTTCAGTCCCTGTTTTGAAACGGATAGCGTAAAAGCTACGTACATAACACTGAAAGAACTTGGAGTTCCTATTTTCGAGGATTACCAGGAGTATTCACCGGACTTCGCAATGTTCAAAATCACTGATCCAGATGGTAATGTGATTGAGTTTGCGGGTACTCCGTGAATCATGAAGCAACCTAATTCTACTCAGTCTGTGCTTGAATTGAACTGATATTGAAAATGTAACATGGCAGACAATGAATCAATCTTGAACTGGTTAAGAGGAAAACACTCCAAATTGAGTTTGAGGACTTATCTATCAGCAAGAAGGAGAGTCTTGCATTCGAGAGTTGCAATTCCCCACAAAGTATATTAGCTTCAAATATGAACAATTAGCTTAATGTGAAAGAATCAAGGAATATACGTTGTATGTTTCCATTAAGTTATGAACGGAGGCTGGCGATTGTAATGGCAGGATTCAGTGCGATCCTATCTAGACCCTCCCATCCAGTGTATGTGTTGTTGGGCTTACAGCCCGAAGCACTGAATATGCGATAAGTCGAAGCACATCAAAGCCCTCTCGCTCAGCCTTCTTGGTAAGGAGGTTAAGAGACATGAGCGTGAAGGCTATCGATCACATCTACGAGGCAATTATTGAAGCCAATATTTCCAAGGCTGACCAGTATGTGAACCAAATGGTCCTTGACACGGATTATCAAGGAGTCTTGGATAACCTGCTGATTCCACTATTAGACCGCATCGGTACCGGCGATGAAACCAAATGGTTGAACGTTGCCCAAGGTTACGTTACTTCAAAGATTTTAAGGCGGATTCTGTCCGAGTACGAGGAAGCCGTCAACGTTGATGACGCCGCTGAACATGATGTAGTAGTTCTCTGCAATGCTGAGGACGACTGTCATCCATTGGGTCGAATGATTGTAGCTTCGATCCTGCGCGGTCATGGTTGGGGCGTTGTCGACCTTGGAATCGATGTAGAGCCCAACTCTTTGTTAGACGCAGCGGAAAGGATTGGCGCCAGGGTTGTCGGTGTATCTGCCATGACCTACACCACGGCCAGTAACATCCATAAGGTGCGTGAGGAGATTACATCCCGGGGATTGACCGGCAAGATCAAGCTGGCTGTGGGCGGTGTACCATTCCGTCTCGACTCTCAATTAGTCGCGGAAGTAGAAGCTGATGGTACAGCAGCCAACGCTTTGCATGCTCCAGCTCTCTTTCGTCGATTATGGGATCAAACAGTTGATGAGGAGGGAGATAACCATGAGAGGTAAAGAACGTGTGACCGCCGTTATGAAGGGTCAACCTTATGATCAACGGCCGTTCTGTCCCTTGCTAAGCCTTTACGGCGCTAAACTCACCGAATGCTCTTTGCGTACCTACTACACCGATCCTGCTTCCTACTCACGCGGTCAACAGGCCGTAGCAGAAACTTTCCATCCAGATGTGCTGTTGTCGCCGTTCTTCATGGCGGGTTTCGGTGAGGCTTTTGGTGGAGAGTTACGCTACTTTGAAAAACAGCCTCCCAACCTCGCCCGGCCAGCTATCTCCTCGATCTACGAACTACCAGACCTGAATATCCCCGACCCTGATAGTCATCCCAGCCTGGTCTACCAACGAGAAGCCCTCCGGAACCTCGTTATCCAACATGGCCAGGAGACCATCATCGCCGCATCGTTACTGGGACCTTTCGACCTGCCCATCATGATAATGGGGCTTGAATCGTGGCTCGAAATCGTACTTTGCGATCCTGGTGGAGTTAAACAGATGCTTGATGTCACTACTCCATTTTTCCTGAAGTGGATCGAAATACTAATTGCCGAAGGAGCCGATGCGCTGGTTCTGCCCTCACCGTTTCTTACTCCAGCCATCCTCACCTGTGAAGTGGCCGAGCGCATCGTTCTTCCTGCCCTTAGAGGAATCTACGATCAACTCCCGTGCCCAGTCATACTGCACAGCGTAGGTGGACCTTTCATGCCACTTCTTAAGCTACTCGGTAAACTGCCCAACATCGGTGGGGCTGTGGTCGACGAAGGAGAGGACCTTGTCATGGTCAGGGATGTGCTTGGCCCTGGAAGGATACTCTTTGGTGGGCTCGATGGGGGATTGATCTGGCGGCGCACTCCTGAAGAACTCAGGGTCGCTACCCATCAGATTCTTAATGAACGCAAGGACGATCTCCATTTTGTCTTCACTGCCACCGGACCCGATGTGGATTGGCGAACCACTCCCGAGCAACTACATGCTATCCTTTCAGCGATCTCAGAAGATGGTTGTACATAGTTTGGGTCGACAAATCGACATCATCGGTGTTGCCTGCTCAGTGTTACACCCTGAGATCGAGCTGCTTCAAGCTAAGGGGGAGATCGCATTCCCTGTCGAATACTTGGACTCAAGACTGCATATGAAACCCGAACTATTAGAGAAAGCCCTACGGGAAAGGTGTGATGACATCCTCCGGTCAGGTGTCGGAGTAGTCCTCCTCTATGGGGACTGCCATGCCAGGATGCATCATCTATGTGTCAATCCTCAGATTGCTCGTCTGGACGGTTTGAACTGCGGGGACATTCTGCTGGGCAGGCAGCGGTACAAAGAACTCATGAAGCAAGGAGCGTTTTTAGTGTTTCCGGAATGGGCTCAGCGGTGGAGGGTAATTCTCAATGAGCTTGTCAATATCTGTGGATCCTGTGGACTCGATATAGTCCATGACACACATGATAAGCTGGTATATCTGGATACGGGTGCAGTGCCTGTTCCTGAGATGGAGTTAGATGAGTGCGCCTCCACGTTAGGTTTTTCATGGGTGAACATGCCCGTATCCCTCAAACATTTCCACTCGCTGATTCAGGATGCAGTAACTCGACTTCAGACAATGCCCGGTGAAACCGAAATTGAGGAAGCATGAAGTCAAGATCAGAGGCTCTTACAGGAACATTTGCCGTAATGGTGCTGGACATCGCCACCGCTGTCCTGGCCAAGGGGGACGACTTCGATTCGGTCATCAAGGAATTGGCACAGCAACTACGCGAACTCACTGGCGCACGCACGCTTGTGATCATGCAGACCACCGGCATAGGCGCTGACAAGACCGATTACCGACTGCTGCACATAGCTCCAGAACGTCGTGCCAAGCTACTGGAATCTCCAGATGCCCGGGAGTTTCTTGAATTTGCCATCAAACAGGATCGCCCATGCACCATAAAGGCGGCGGGTAATGAAGATGGGTCACCCGCCATGTTGCTCAGGCGCCTGGATCTCGGCACTACCATGATAATTCCATTGGTGATCGGTACTGAACAACTTGGCTCTCTTGTGGCTATGGGATTGATGGACCTGGAATGGTCCGATTCGCTTATTCAGATTCAGGCAGTGTTTTCAGGGATTGTCGCAATTATCCTGAAGAACATCTTGCTGATTGAAGACCGGCGTCAGCATACACTCGAATTACATAACAGAGAAATATTATATCACCAGATGTTTGCTGAGCATTCAGCGATTATGCTTCTGAGCGATCCGGTTTCCGGAAGTATTGTCGAAGCTAATCAGGCAGCGGCAGATTTTTATGGCTATTCTGTGCAAGAACTGCAGCATATGAAGATACAGCAAATCAGCACGTCCAGTTCTAACAAAGTGGTCATGCAGCATCCCAAGGTTCTGGAGGGCAAGAGGACGAACCTTGTTGAACTTCACCGATTTGCTTCCGGTGAGGTACACAATGTCGAGGTGCATTCCGTTCCCATTCAGGTGAAGGGGCGTTCGCTGCTTTACTCTATCATACACGACATTTCGGATCGTGTACGTGCTCTGGAGGAGGTCAGGAGATACCACGACCAGCTGGAAGCACTGGTTGAAGTCCGAACGACCGAGCTGGCAAATGTGAACAAAGAACTCCGGAAGCAGATTGCGGAAAGCCAACTGCTGGAAAGGGAACGACGGCTGCTTGATAATGTAATCGAACAGTCTGCAGAAGATATCATCATCACCAACACTGATGGTGAGATCCAATATGTTAATCCTGCCTTCGAGAGGATTACCGGTTACACGCGAAAAGAAGCAGTTGGGAAGAATCCACGGTTTCTGAAGAGCGGCAGGCATAGTGAAATATTCTACAACGATCTCTGGGAGACTATACTTAGGGGGAATGTGTGGCAGGGGCGAATCGTTAATAAGCAAAAGGACGGCAGACTTATTACCGAAGATGCTACGATCTCACCAATGCGCGACGAGAATGGTGTTATTACGCACTTCTTTGCAACCAAGAGAGATTTAACCTATGAAGTGGAGCTCGAACACCAGTTGCGCCAAATCCAGAAGATGGAAGTTATCGGACAACTGGCAGGAGGTATCGCGCACGACTTCAACAATATTCTGCAATCAATACAGGGATACACACAGTTCCTGCTAGACGATCTGGGTACAGACTCCACAGAGTACGGGTACGCCCATGAAGTATATCAAGAATCGGAACGTGCCGCTGCTTTGATCAGGCAATTGTTAGCATTCAGTCGACGCCAATTTCTTGAAAAGAAAAACCTTGATATCAACTGCCTTGTTCAGAATCTGCTTAAGATGATCGAGCGCATCCTGGGTGAACACATTGATTTGAGCTTCATCGCATTCCACCAGTCATTGAATGTCAACGCCGACGCAAGCCAGCTTGAACAAGTAGTGTTGAATCTCTGCGTCAACGCGCGCGATGCCATGCCTGATGGTGGAAAGCTTTCGATTGAGACCGAGAGAGCTACACTCGATGAAGAGTATTGCATGGTACACCCTTGGGCCAAACAGGGTGACTACGCTTTGCTTCTGGTTTCCGACACAGGCTGCGGCATGAATGAAGAGACAAATGCAAAGATTTTCGAACCCTTCTTCACAACAAAAGAACTGGGGAAGGGTACCGGATTGGGATTGGCTACAGTATATGGAATTGTCAAACAACATGGTGGCATGATTCATGTCTATAGCGAGAACGGGCAGGGCAGCACGTTCAAGATATATCTACCTCTGTTGCACGAAACAACCATCAAGGCCACAGAATCAAAGCGGGAAGGAGTAATTGGGGGTCTGGAAACAATTCTTCTGGCGGAGGACGAAGACACTGTTCGTCGTCTTACTGCACGGATTCTTGAAATGGCCGGGTATACCGTTATTCAAGCGTGTGATGGAGAGGAAGCAATTGAACATATTCGCGTTTCCCATAAGAAAATCGATCTGCTGCTTTCAGATGTGATGATGCCGAAGAAAGGTGGGAGAGGAGTCATGGCCTTTTTCAGGAAATGCAAGCCGAGTGGTCATGTTCTCCTCATGAGTGGCTATTCCATCGGTTTTAAGGCCGGAGATGAGTCTGAGTCAATGATGATTGGTTTTATCAGTAAGCCTTTCAGCTCGAATGAGCTGTTACGGAAGGTTCGAGAGCAACTGGACCGGGCCTGAGCCATCGCTTCGGTCAGATAAAATGAAATGTCAGCTATATCTCTAGAAGATTTACATCAGACATAGACTACCTCCCCTTCAACACTCCCTCAACAGAGCATTAATTCGACTTCTTTAAACTTCTTGCAGAACGAGTTTGAGAACAATTTGAAGTAAAGCAAATTTGAACATCATAGTATTGATATCGTTATAGGTTGCGTATATTTGATTTCTTCACTATAGTTAGTGAGTAGTCACTAACTATAGGAGATAGACATGCCGAGACCCAAGCAAGTTACAGACAAGGAACTCCTGAATACCGCTCTTGAGTGTTTTTTGAAGCATGGCCCGAATGTATCCACTCAGATTATTGCAGATAAGGTTGGGCTTTCACAACCTGCCTTGTTTAAACGCTTCGGCACTAAGAAAGAGCTTTTCTTGCGGGCAGTTGTACCTTCAGAGGATTTACCGGTATTGGATTGGATTAACTCATCTCCCATTCCAGGTCCTTTTCGACCACAGTTTGAGCAGTTGTTAATAAATGTACTTGATACGCTCACATGGGTTCTTCCCAGAATTCAGCTTCTTCAGGCTGCGCGCATTCCCAGGAAGGTTGTGATGGCAAGGTACAAAACACCCCCCCCCATAATGTTAACCAGGTCAATTGCGGGTTTCTTCAAACGGGCAGAGCAAATGGGATATCTTCGTAATAATTTGAATCCCCTGTTTTTAGCTCAGAGTGTCTTCGGAGTTTTAATGGGGAGAAGCTTTCAGAACCAGATAGCGAATCATAAGGTCACGTCAAAAGATGATTCGGCCTTTATTGAATCCACTGTAAAATTCCTATGCAAGGGTATAGTGAACGACAGTGATTAATGCTTTGATCAAAATACATTAAAGAAATGGAGAAACAGATAATGAGCAAAAGACATCCCGGGTATGTATTGGTTTATCCCATATCACTATTCCTGTTCTGCGCCGGTACCGCTTGCATGGGGCCACATGTAGTAGAAAGTTATCACTTTACTCCGCGATCAGCAGAATTTCGGGATCAGGTATATGATCGAGAGAGTGAATTCAGAAGCCTGGATATTAATGATGATGACTTCCTGTCACCAGAGGAATACAATGGAACTGCAGAATTGTTTCATGAGATGGACTCTGATGGAAATGGGCTGCTGAATCATGAAGAAACGGAATACATGATAACCTTAACTGAAATCCCAACCGGCAGTTTCACTATGGGTACAGACATTCCAATCAGGGCGTTTTTCGAGCCGGCAACCGACGCCAGCCCTGCTCATGAAGTAGCAATTGACAGCTTCAGGATGTCTGCAACGGAAATCACAACGGCTCAGTATGTCCTCTACCTTAATTCAGCCCTTGGGGCTGGAGAGATCACTGTTAGGTTGGGCGATGTATCAGATGAGCAGACACGTGTTTTCTATCCTGTACCTGCTTATGTAGTAGAGGGAGCCCCTGGCACGGAATTTGCCGGAAATCCATATACTCATTTAAGCCCTATCACTGCTCTATCTCATATTAGAGCAGAGAATAGCCCCCTCCTCATTCCTGAGCATCCGCTTAACCAGTCCTGGATTAGATTTTCTCCTGAGCTGCAGCGATTCTATGTACATCCGGGATTCGAGGACTGGCCTGCCGCATTTGTAAAATGGTGGGGAGCAATGGCTTTTGCGGAGTATTACGGGCTTTCGTTACCAACAGAAGCGGAGTGGGAGTATGCTGCAAGGGGAGGGAACCAATTCGATTTTCCCACAAGTGATGGTACGAATGGAGGACAAAGATCTAATTACAAATGCTACAATGTTATGGGAGTACCAAACTTCGAAGGAGCGGATACTCCTGATGAGTATGTTGGTTTTCGTTTGACTGTTGGCAGCTACCTTCCTAATCCCTACGGACTGTACGATCTCGCGGGAAATGTATGGGAGTGGAATCTCGATTGGTATGATGAGGATTATTACCAGTACTGTGTTGATAATGGAATTACCAGGAATCCACTAAATACTGCAGGAGAGGAAGCACCTATGGATGGAAGCGCCATGGGAGGACCTGGGCAAGTCTTTACTCATGATGCCCGAGTCTGCCGAGGAGGGAGCTATAATTATCACGAAGCTGTAACTCGTACTGCTTATCGTTTCCCAGTATACTCGTTCATTGCAAATGACCATTTCGGCTTCCGTGTAGTGCTACGACCATCGTCCGTAGTCTTTAATACAACTGATTGAGAAATTCTGTGATCCAGCCCGTGTCATCTTACAGGCTTTGTAGGTAGACAGTAGCCAACGGAATCATCTTCACCTGATTGCCAGGAGTTTTGCACACGGGGAGTGGAGGATGCGGATCAGGATGGACTTGAGCAAATTACAGTACTTTTCATGATTTGGTTGGTACGCCCGCCAGGATTTGAACCCGGAGCCTTCTGGTCCGTAGCCAGACGCTCTATCCAATTGAGCTACGGGCGCACCGTCTATTTGGGTTGGGCCGCTATACTAACCAAACAAATACCCATTGGTCAAGATGATACATCGTAAATTATATCATATTTCAGCATTGTCTGTTCTCCGGGATATAGCTCCAGAACAGCCGGAAAACTCTCCACTTCCACGAATTCAGCTCCTCTTGGGAGAATATCGGGATGTGAGAATTTAATTTCCATATACTTCTCTGATGAATTACGTATTTCAAGCAGGCAGCTGTATCCGTCTGGATTCTGTTCTATGGTTTCACTCAATTCAAGCATGTGTTCAGCTTTAACCCATAAAGTATCACCAGTTCTGCCGGGCCATTCGTGAGTCTCTTCTCCTGCAGGGATGATTTTTCCCGCATCCGGCACATGACAAGGGATCAGCTGATTCCACTCACCATTTATTGGCCATCCATAAACCAGAGTCAGAGGGTGGGCGGTTCCTTCAGCATACCACCACCCCAGTTCAAGTTCTCCGCCGGGGATGATGAGTGTGTCAGAAAGTCTGCAGACCGGTTCATTCAGCATATCCATCATCACAATGCTTTCCGAAAACCATTCTCTTCCGGTAGAGTTGATAATTGAAACAGTAGCTGTAAATGCGCATGAACCTTCGCGAATGGACCACTGATAATTGGGCTTCCATGTAATGCCGTCCTGCAGATATTCTACCGAGGGAACCCCGTCAGACACACTGGTTGTAATTACTACCGGAATCAGGCAATCCTGAAGATTCTTCGAAAGAGAGGTGAAATCATCAGCACTGCATTTAAAGGTTATTTCTCTTATTCCTGTCATATCAGGACATTCAAGAGCATCCCCCGGCTCGAATCGATTTTTTAGAAACCCGCTTACTTCAGCCGGTCTATTCTGATGAAGAACAATGTCAATCGAATCAAGATAACGCTCTGCGTATCTTTCCCTTTCCGCGCATCCCGCGAGCAGTATAATAAACAGCAGGGTGGTCAAAACGCTCTTCATGGGGTATCTATCCGTTTCAGGTTTCATTTAGAAGGGAACTTATGGCTCCATACATCTCGGTTGGTGGTTACTCCGATCCACCGCGAATACCACATCTTTCTTTTGAAGTCAACCACGGTGAGCTGGTTGCTCTTGTGGGGGGGGCTGGCAGTGG
>JAGLOY010000110.1 GCA_023138735.1 Candidatus Aegiribacteria sp.
TTTCGGCGACCCCATCGTCTAGCGGTTAGGACACTGGCCTTTCACGCCGGCAACACGGGTTCGATCCCCGTTGGGGTCGCCATACTACATGTTTCGGTCGGAAATATGTCGTAAATGCTTACCTGATCAGGTCTTGAGGGAGTTCGAACCCAGAGGGTTCCTGTGAACAGTACTGCTGAGGGGAATAATGCTGTTTGTAGCTGTATTTTCTTCTTAAGAGAGCCTTTCAACCAAAGATCATCACATAATAAGAGTACACTTCCAGCATGCTGGATTATGGGCCGGATATTATTCGTGATCTCGTTTTTATTATCCAGAGTTATTTGAATTTCCAATATTCCTTCCGCTAATCTATCCATCTCCTCAACATACGTCTCTTTATCAATCAAGGAGTCATAGATGAAAGCCTGACGCAGCTTAACCTTGTTGGCTTCGAGCAACTGGATCTTATCAATAAGCTCCTGAATCTTCTGTCTGTTTCTTTCCTTATCCACTGCCACTGCTTCTATGATTGTATCATGGAGATGAGAGATGAATTCCCTCGAAGGTTTCAGCCTCTTAAGCAGGTCCAGAAATTCACCCTCAAGCACCTCTTTTCTGATACTGCCAAAACTGCACTTGCTAGATCTGCACCTGTAATACGGATACTTTTTTGTTTTACCCTTGGACCAGCATGCTGTAAGAGGTAAGCCACATTTACCACACTTAACGAATCCTCTCAAGGGGAAATCAGGATGATGCTGCATTTGCCGACAGAGTTTATGATTACGGCGTTTATTCAGAACCAACTGTACTCTCTTAAATACCTCATCAGTTACAATTGGCTCAAAGCTGCTACGAACATACCCCTTCTCCTCACTCACCCGGATCCATCCAGCATACGTTCTGTTCTCCAGCATACTCCTTAGCGACTGAGTGGACAGTGGAGCTCCTTTAAGTGTTACAAGACCTAAATTTGTTACATGCCGTAGAACGTCCGTTTGTGTGTGCTTACCGGTAGCCATCATCTGGAATGCGACCTTCATCAAAGGTGCACGCTCGGGATCATGGACCGCTATAGAATGAGTACCCTTACGTTTCTGTTTAATGAATCCGAGTGGAGGTCTATGTACGATTCTACCTAAGGATCTGGCGTGCTGCATACTGAGGCTTGTCCGCTGAGAAATAAGGTCTGACTCAAATTCAGATACTGACGCGAGGATCCCTTCCATAAGCCTTGTTATCGGAGAATCGCCATCCAGGGGTTCCGTAGCTGACATAATGTTAATGTCATACTTGCGTAAGTGGACCTGCAAGGCGAAGTATGAGTTCTTATTCCTGCTTAACCTGTCAATCTTGTAAATAACTATTGCATCGACAGTACGCCTGCGGTGCCTACAAAAAGTAAGCATTTCCTGCAGTAGAGGCCGCTTAGTAGACCGACCCGACTCACCTCTCTCGATGAAAACATTACTGACATGGAACTGTCTTTTCTCGCAGAAGGCTCTACAACATTTCTCTTGAGCAGCCAGGCTAATACCCTCTTCAGCCTGCTCAACTGTCGAAACCCTACAGTAGATTACCGCACTGCCGTTTTCCTTAACAGACACCTAATAACATCCTAAACAACCTCGTATCCTTGCGCTGACTCACTCGTCTATGTTTCCATGCTCCCAAGAGTCACTTTGTTTTCTGTCGGAACTCAAGAAGCTGGCAAACTCTTTGAGAGAAAAAACTGGAGATTCAGACGTAAATGTATGACTGCGTTCAGCCGAAAAGATCAAGTTTGAATCTGGAATCATAAATCCTATTTCCATGTCTAACCGCAACCCATCGGGCTCGGGGAAAAGAACCGATTGTAACCTTTGCCGTTCTTCAAGGCTGGATAGAAGCCATATCCGGGAAAGATTCTCAAGAATCAACTGCGCAAATTCCAGAAGGTTATCCTTATCATGAATACGACTTTCCAGGCTATTCAGGTATTTTTTTAACTCGGCTTCTTCAGTATCTATTCGATCCAAATCTCTCTGGCATAACTCTTCAGGAATAGTGTCAATGTGCAGCAACTTATACTCAGTAGCCGTTCTCTGCTCTAAGAGTTTACTCAGTCTCATCTTAACAGTCTTAACAGTTTTGCTATATGTCTTCGCTTTTTCTTTTTGCAGCTCCAGGACGGCTGCAAGTATTAACTGATATCTTATGTTCTTGTACCCCAAACCATTCAGATAGAAAGCGAAAACAGCATGTAGCAGGGAAGGAGGAATTCGTACAGGATCACACATTTTCTTTGTCTGACAGTGATAATACGGATAAGACACTTTTGACATACTTCCTGTTAAGTTACCACATTTCACACACTTAAGAAACCTTCGAAGAGGATACCGCCAAGAATCATCCTTACGCATCTTCTTCTTTCGTGTAACGCCACCAACTCTCTTTGATACGACAGTAAAGACCTCAGCACTGATCAAAGGCTCCCACTTTCCTTCTACCGGGTCCTCTTTATCTTCAAGAAACTGATAGCCTGCATATATAGGATTCTGCAACATATCCTTGAGAGTTTTCATGGATAGCTTATTGTTAAACCTATTTCTCAATCCACTGGTATTTATGTATTTGAGAATTTCATTCAGTGAATAGCCTCCTTCGTACACTTTATGGAAAGCCCACTGAACCAAAGGAGCCTTATCGGGGTCTTTTGCAAGAGATCCATGATCATCAGGCGACCTTGCGGTTATGTAGCCTATTGGAGCACTGCCCATGTAGTAGCCGTGTGATCTAGCTTCATACATTGTACTATAAGTTCTTTCAGAACCTAGCTCCCTGCTGTAATTGGCTGAAACCCAGGAGTCACCTTCGACCTTTCGACCTATAGCCGTACTTGTATCCAAATCAATATGGATATCCTTAACTTCAACCCCTGCATCTCTTAATTTCCCGATATGAGCAAATACTGTTGTAAGATCTGCAGAGTACCTATCACGGTCTCTAACAATGATCTTAGATACTTTTTCATGTTCCAGGCAGTACTTATACATTCTCATATATTCAGGACGTTTAACAGATTCTCTAGCAGAAATGCCAAGCTCTATAAAGATCTTATCAACATGTAGCCCCTCATCAGCACAGTACTTTTTACATAGTCTCTCCTGAGCTTCCAAACCAAATCCTTTTTTCACCTGAACCGGGGATGATACCCTGCAGTAAATCACAGCAACTTTTGGATCTCGAGTGCTTTTCTTCTTCTTGGATTTCGACGACTTGGGTCTGGGAATCTTGGGAATGGTCATTGATAGATCCATTCGAAAAGCTCGCATCTCTCAAGAAGCTCTTCCTCATCCTGCAACGATATAATGAAATCAGCAATGGACTTAGCATGAGCCTGCATATCTTGAACTTGTTCTGGAGTGAGTTTTTCGTGGTGCCTGATCAGCTCTGTCGCTTTCTCGAACGGGTCCTTAATCCTCTCGATCTCGACAGGAAAAATAATCCCGCACAATCTCAGACGGTGCAGCAGTTCTTCGAAGATCTCTTCCATTTTCCACCCTACTTCGAACAGTACTTCTATTCTTCATACTTGTTTCTTACCGAATCCTTGGAAGTGCATAGGTTATACTCGATGCAAAATACGAAGTAAACGAAAAGAGATTGAGTCTAAGAAATATGATATTGATACTTTACTGTTATACACGCCTTTGCAGCACATATCTCTTAGTAACTTGGAAAGCATAGTAGTATTCTAATCCCCTCATGTACACGGATCTTCCTCGTAATCAACCGATCATGGAAAGGATACCATAGACCGCTGGATGATAGGCTGGAAAAGAGATCAGGAGAAGGTATTCTTTCCAACTTACAACAGTAACTCCGAGCCACCCACTCGATCATAAATCACCAATGCAATGTGCCTTGGCCATGTTGAGAGTAAGACCGTAATCTGTAGATGGACGCCCTCTACCAGGGGTTTTGCCCGTTTTCGGGTTTAACCTAACGTAGTCCTATCTTACTAATGCAATAATCCACTCGAAGCCGTAAGTTGTTGTCGTCGTTATTCCCCAAATTCGGGGAATGGCGATTACATAGTTTTCTATCTATGGATGCCCACCTAGAGGAGTTTTCGCCGAAAAATGGAACTTAATCTGATATAGATGAGCTATTCATACGAAAAGAGCCCTTGTACCCACCAGGAGTGTATCTGAAGTAGGGGTTCGAGTGGGATTAATCCATTGAGGATAAACGACTAGATGCTCAGTATAATAGATTACTACGATTCTAACGGTTTACTGTAATTTCAATGGGTATGGGCTGGATGGGTATTCTGATTAAATTTGCAACTGGTGTGTATATATCAACATCCAGTTCTGGTGTGTAAATTGAAACTAAAAGAGAGTATCGACTCTGGCGATTCCAACAATGCAGATGAGTTCTCTCCCGCCACCAACCGACTGCAGGATAGACCACAATCATATTTGATGCAGCTAAATCCGCAGCACGACCTGTCCAAATATCAGAATGAATGGAACCCACGTTTCTCGCTTCACCAATTTTCCATCTCTGACCTGCACCTTCGGTACCTGGATGTTCATGGTCAGCTCTTGCCTGCGCATTAACACGCTGCATGAATTCTTCTTCTGATTCTCCAGCACCATTTACATCAAAGCGAAGCGCATGTGATGCATATCTGTATCTGTCTTTCCATCCAATCTCACCTGGACCAGGCTCGATGAAATAGGACAGAGTCACACGCATGGTTACTTGCGTTTCTCTAAGCTCTTGAAGAGTTTCAGCTGGCCAAGGGAGAGTATAAAGATGCAAATCTTGAGTCACATAGCGTCCATTACGCTTATCATATGGCTGCAAACTAGCTTGAGATATAAGTGTTAATGAATTCATCATACAATATAGTGCTCTATCCAAATCAGGTACTCCATAACCGCATATACGTATCAATTTCGCATAAGATCTCTTTGTTTCATCGGTCAGAAATTGCCGTTTCATTGTTTCGGTCCAGTTTGCTGAGTGAACAACCAGAGCTCGGATTGTCTCAGGCCAAGCGTCTGGGTATTGCGCCTGTATCCTTGCAGCCAACCATGCAGCTTGGGCAGAAGCAGCACTCGTTGCCTCAAAAGGTGCGAACTGTGCTATATGGGGCTTATGATAAGTGGATATTAACTTCAGATCTTCAGTATCGAATATGGAATCATTTGGACCACTCGCTACATTGCCTCCCTCAAGGACAACTTCCGGTTTAATGGGCCATCTTCGAGTAGGCCAAGTTGTGGAAGTCGTGCTATATGGAGATAGACCTCCCGATGGTGCTATGGGGGTGTAATCGGAGAGTGAATTATCAACTATATGTGTTTTCTCAGTGAATGCCCCTATTGTTAAAGCGTTCCAAGCCTGCCCTGGATCATGTATATCGTTGGTCAAATTATCATTCGGATAATTCCGCCAGTTATCTTGATGATCTACGTTCCCAGCGCTTATTATAATGAGACGCCTGATACCATCCTTACATCCGGATGCTATTTCATCAAGAGCACCAGACCATGAGGATGGTCGTCCAAGATCTCTATCATCTATTGCGGTGATCGCCAGACAGATAATTCTTTTGCGATTTGGAGCCTGAATCTCAGCGCGATTTACACCTTGAGATGTTATAAATCCCCAAAGTCTCTTAGGGTTTTCCTCGGGTGGAGGTGGTAGAATTTTCGAGGATTCAAGGTGATGGAGAATCCGAATAGGTTCTCGCTCCTCAAGAAGAGACAATAAATCACCGTATGCAGCTATCCCTGCCATTAAAGTTCCATGACCACTATCATCGTTTCCGCCCCATTCTGGGCGCACAGTATGGATGTCACTGTCGGCTAGAACCGGCTGTATGAGTGAATGTCCATTGTTGATACCTGAATCGAGAATACACACAGCTACATTTGTATCATCCTCAGATTCAATCCTCTCCAACAAGTTCATAACCCGTTCAGTCTGGTTGAAGTTATCTGATTCAATGTAGAAGGATGCGACTTTTTTCGCAGCTCTCATTTCCGCAATATCAGCAGAGGATTCTAACAATTGCTCCAAGTCACTTCTATTCGCCTGGATCAATATCACCGATCTCTCTGGAAACTTGATAAGACCTTCCATTGATTCAATACTAAGAGACTGCAACAGCATGCTAAATCTAGCAATAACCTCGTCACTATCACTGTTAAGCCATATCTCGACCCATTCTGGATCATAACATGGAATTAGATTTTGTTCATTGGTTCGCCAGAATGATTCCAGTACTGCTAAACGAATGTCAGATATACTGTTTATCAGTCTTTGATTTTTGGGATTGCCCCCTCGGGTTTCTTCTGTCTCATATTTCCGGATTTTATTGAGGAAATGCCCTCGTTTATTATTCGGAACATACACTGTAGCTAATGTAAGCTGTTCCTCCTCGTCACCAACGATGCGGACGTTTTGAATGCGAACCCCAGAACGTATATCCTCAAGGCTCTTAACCACAAGTTCATATCCCGGGTCGCTCTCGAATTCAATATAAGCTCCATGATGCTCAACGTGAGCAACTGCATGTCGGCGTCGATCCTGTTGATTATCAAAACTCTGCCAAGTTTCCTCTATACGCCTTTCCAGCAAAGCGCTATGCTCTGCACGATCTCGGGTTGGAAAGCGGGGAGTATGACCCCTTCTGGGATTAGTAAATCCTTCTGTGCGTGATGGACCATGTAAAAAAATGTGCTCGTAACGCTCGCCGGGCATTCTTACTCTTTCCGACCCGAATGCGCATTTTGCCTTTCTTGAAGCATCTGTCGCAGTAGTGCAGCATTCACTTTCCGTTTATCACTAAGTATTGCCTGCTTAATAGAATCCATGCATGCCTGATCTATCTCGGCATGACTCAGTCCAATACATTCGGAAGTTATGGCTTTCCATGGAAATTTAGAAGGCTTGAAGGATCTAAGTATATTCTGGATCAACCGTTTACATTCTCCCAAATCTGGTTTTTCATAATACAGCACATCATCAAAACGCCGAAATAGTGCTCGATCAAGTAGCTTTGGATTATTCGTCGCTGCAATAATTACACTTCCCGAGGTATCCTGCTCAATAAACTGTAGGAAAGAATTCAGTACGCGGCGCATTTCACCAACATCATTATCCAGCGACCGTTCACCCCCGATGGCATCGAATTCATCAAAGAGATACACTCCTATGTCCCGCTGTAATAGACTAAATATCTGCCTCAGCTTAGCACTGGTTTCTCCCATGTATTTAGTAACAAGTTGATCAATTTGAACAATATTCAATGGAAGATGTAACTCATGGGCAAGTATAAGTGCTGTCATGGTCTTACCAGTGCCGGGAGGTCCGATAAGCATGATTTTCCTCCGGTTAATAAGACCGTGCTTTCTCAGTTTATGCTGCTGCTTGTACTCCTGAATAATTCTCTCGATTCGAGCAAATAGGATAAGCGGTACAACAAGAGCCGATTTCGATAATTCTGGTTCCTCCGAAAGTACAAGTCCCTTAAGATCTTGCGGGAATTTTATAATACGCGCACCTTTTTGTTTCCTAGCTTTATCGACAAGTTTGCGAATCTCATGCGCCAGTTCCCCATGACCTTTTTGAGCTTCATGAGCCGCTACCTGGAGTACGATCGTGAAGAATCTCTCAGGCTCATCGCTGAAATGTGACCTAATCAATGATTTTAACTGTTCTGCGGTTGCCATGTTAGCCTTTCACTATACAATGTAATCTCTTGCTTATATACATACTCTAATACTTTATACAATACCAGTATCCTACGCTGACATTGTTCCAGATAAAAAAGCTAACTGGTCAATATGTTGTATACTTCGATGTACTTGTAAGCTCTTGAGATAAGTTCTTGATCCTGCGTCGAATCCACTCTCGGAAGTGTGTCCCAACCTCCAAAAACTGATGCAGCATTCGAGCATCAACCAATCTTTTTTTTCCCTGCTCCTCTATGGGGAAAAGGGCTTTAATATCATTGTTATTCATCATAAGTACTTTCGAAAGTGAGGCCGTATTCTATTGCAGGACAACCTCTTTAGATTATCCCTAAATCGGGGGAAAACACTCTACCAGGAGTTTTACCCGTTTTCGGGTTTAATTCAATATAGTCCCTGTCCTCACAGAATCTACCTTTTGCAGGACAACCTCTTTGAATTAACGCCAAATCGGGCGCAAATACTATTTTGAGTAAAATTCCACATAATCTACTCGCTGCTCTCGGGTCTTTCACCATCAACTACGAAAGCACGGATTTTCTTCACAAGATACATAAGGCAACACAGAACAGAAGTTGCGTCTGCATTGACATCTCTATCTTTTGTGTCTGCATGTGCATAGCGGTTCCTGTCGTCGAAGAAGTCACTGATGATGTACATACTTAGGGCACTCTGGAGAAAGAACCCTAGGCGTGATCTTCCCACGAGATCCCGACCAGTCTTCAAGGATGCTCTCTTGTCAACAACGCCCTTTCCGTTCTTGAGTCGCACTTTCCCTGTTGATTCGTCCCAAGCATACGCGTGACCTCGAGGCCATTTTCGACCAGTGGGTTTGAAAATCCGGTAGTGTCTTTTGTTTAGAAGGTTGGCAAAATCCCAGAGTAGTCCCTCAAGAAGTGTAACGCCTAGGAGAACTAAAGCAAGAGGAGTATGGGCTTCATCACATTTCTTTATCTCATCCATTGCATTGGATCTGTCTTCAGCAAGGTATGGTAAAACAATAGAGTAGTCCGTTAATATAGTATCAACCACATCTAAAGTTCTAGTTGGATGCTTATCACAGTATTGAACGTACGCCATTATGATATCATCTCTTGATGCACCTGCTTCCCACTTATCAACTAATGCATAGTAAATCCCAATGGGCATATCTCTCATATATCTTAGTGGAAAACTGTGGTGCTTAGTGTGATAGTAATCCAGTCGATGGATAATCCTGAGATAGTCATCTTCTTCTGAGAAGAATGATAGAATTGGGTGTCTTCTTCTGCGAGTTCTAAATAGTAGTTTATTAAAAGCAATATCCTCTATAGGATGTTTGAAGTACTCCCTTAGCTCTTCTCTGAGCTCTAATATTCTATCTCGATCTCGCCTGAGTAATAAGAGTCTCTTCTCAAGAACCCACTTCGGCCCAGTATATTTCTTCCAGCCTTTAAGTCTTGTCAATCGTGCACGCTTGTATCCGTTGCCCTTTAGGCCACCTGAGATAGCTTGTTCGTAGTCCTTACGATCCTGATCAAGCTTATTGGTAACATGTTTGACGTTCTCGATGGAGAAACCTCTCCAGAGTTGTCCAAATACACCGAGGACTTCTTCTATGTCTGATACATCTGGATTATATGATAAGAGTCGCACATATTGCTGTTGATCTATAGGAGAATCATTAAATTCATGCTCACAAGATCGAGTACATTCTTGTGCGAACCGTATAGTATGACTATTCGAAGAGAGGATCTTAGATGGCTTCTTGAAGCGTCTGCCTGCAAGCCCTTTGATAATATCTGGTTCTGCTAGATTAACATTCTGATAAATCCAGTCCACATCAGCGACTGAGAGCACATATGTGTCATTCAGTGGAGCTGTTAAAGTGACTGACATTGCATTACCTTACTGATTGTTATGCGATCCCCCCAAAAACACTCTTCCCTGCACCATAGTAAGAATCGTACACATGCTGAAAGAACATCTCCGACTTTTCATTGAAAAGATTGGTGTCATAGATCTCTGGGAGATCGATATCAAGGATTTTCTCTATTGCCACCTTAACACCCGCCCTGGTCGATTGGTGCTTTCTCCAGTCCAAGACTAGCTTCTCCATCTTCAAGACCTCCAGAAGGTGCTTAGAAGCTTTCTTAACACGTTTTCTCTCCTTCACGGACATATCATCTTTCATCTCCCCATACTAACGAGCCTTACTGCGAATCCTCTTCCAAATCCACTTCCCCAACCGAAACAACGCTGTGAACGGCCAAGCCACTATGCGGAAGATATCGCTGATCATCTCAAGATACCATTTACCAGGATACCAGTTATTAGAGGGCATTTATCACCTTATCGGACTTCCCTCTGAATAACAGTATCCACTTCCCGTCTAATAGCGGCAAGCTCATGTTCTTTCTCAGGGGAATTACACAATTCATAGGCATAGCTCCTCATCAACTCCAGTCTTGCCGGTCCAGCCACAGTTACACCCTGGATGGTCAGCAGAGCCATACTGCGAAGAGGGACCCAGGGTGCTATCTTCATGTCATCGGGAAGATCTAGCGTCTCTGAGGGGATAATAGGACCTGTATATTGAAATAGCTTATCCCACACGTAAAGTTGACCAGTGCTAAAGCTACAGTCCATTTTATCACCCTAACTCAAATAGGTTGCTTGCCCTAGTCTTTCCTCCATAGTCTCCACAGGTCTTCATGGATTAACCTCTATTCTGTAGTCTCCATGGATTAACCTTTTTGGCTTTTCCCTGTTTTTGGTATCGGTTCTGTATCTATATTGTCTCATAACTTGACAGGTCTAGTTCTTCCTGGTCGTAAAGCATGGCAGATATGTAATCTGTCCAGACCTGTTTCTTATAACTCCAGGCGTAGTGTTCAGGTACAGCTATAAGCCTGTCATTCCCTTTTCTGAGTAAATCCAGAGCCTTCTGAGTAGCCAGAGGAGTCTCATAAGACCCAAGGGTTTTGCCGTGCCTGGTATCAACAAGCTTCCACATTAGCAGCTTCCCCTTAGTCTAGGAAAAGACCAGCAGACGCATGACAAGAAGTATCTCCATTGCCTGTTTCAGTTTCTTTAAGATCCCCGTCAACGTGTATGGATGCAGTAATCGTTCCACCTTCCCAACCCCAAGCACTGACATATGCCCAATCTCCAGAGGTCATTTCTACAGTCATTTGCCAGGGCAGGGGCTCATCGTCAATACTATTTGTCCCTCCTGTGGCATTTTCATAACTGATGTCTGCTACCCCACAGTCTCCTGTTACATTGTACATCACGGTCCTGCTGTTATCGAGAGGGCTTTTACATCCCAAGAGTAGTATCAAGGAGGCTAAGAATATTAATGGTTTCATTGTCTTCCCTTCCTCAGTTATTTGGTAAGCCAGCTCTTGGCTTCAGATTTATCCAGAGCCTTCTGAGCATCCAGAGGAGTCTCATAAGACCCAAGGGTTTTGCCGTGCCTGGTATCAACAAGCTTCCCCATTATTCTATTCTGCCTGCTCCGTATAATCATCAAGCACATTTGCTGACATATGGGAAAGATGTGGCAGCTCCAGCAGTTCACGTACAGCATCGTAAGATAAATACGTACATATCTCTGACAACGGCCCACGATCAAGAAGCGAGAAAACGGGTTAAAACAGTTCTTCGAAGATACAGACCACAAAGCCCCCAGAACCATACACGGTATAGTATCATTCGGTAGATGACCACTTTCATCACAATAAATACTAATCTCTGGCATGCGTCTTATTCTCCATCATATGGATCAAGTATTATTGTGCGCTCCTTAAATACAGGATATTCCTTCCAGGTAATTTCAATTCTAGTTTCTTCAATTATTCTAATCCCCACTCCAAAGACTGGCTTACTCCCGTTTACCACTTCAGTTTTTACAGCATTATGAATGGCTTCAATGTTCTGTATGAAAGTACTTATCTCAAATGCAAGACGCTCATCCGTGTCATAGGAAAGCCCAAGAGAAATGTTTCCTCGAGATAGTTCTCCCGGAATGGGTACTCCTATAGAGATACTTGTTCTTTCCTTTAGTACTTTCTGAGTACCACTTATGGACTTAATTAGTGTATCTAATTCTTGAACATGCGGGTTTTCTTTACTAGGAATTCTCTTTGCCCTTTTCTGCATAAGTTTCTGGGCAAATTCTTTTCCAAGTTGAGCAAAGAATGACGTTATAAATGCTGTTGCACCAACCATCAATATCGGCTGAATCCACTCTTTCACATCAGCAATGAGATAAAGCCAGCTAGGTGGGGCCTGAGAAAGAAGTATCGCTTCTAAATCACTATCAAACTTAAACAGTTCTCGGCAGTTATCCTTAAGAGTCTGCCGAACAGCTTGATCAACATCTATGGTAAGTTCTAGTCTCAAATAATATCGCTCCTTCCAAGCGACTCCTTCCGAACATCCACGCTAAAAAGCCCTATTCCAAGAACCCTTCACCATCCAGCATTATTTCAATATGGTCAAGGAGGGGTTTCTGGCTTTGAACTAGAACAGTACCTTTTCGACCATCTTCTAGTTCTACTATAAATCTACCTTCTGGATTTCGAGATGCATTATGAACCTCACATAGTATCTTGAATTCCCTGAGTCCGTAGTCCTTCTCGCTGAGTTGTATGTTTCTCAGATCGTCGAATTCAACGGAATTCTCGTTGTTATAATCTAGCAGTTTGCCATTCATTGTTGACCATCCTTCCTATTGTATATGCTCTTTATTGAGCAGTGTTATGAGAGCTCTCTTATGAATAAAGGTCCACATTCTGTTTCCAAAACAGAATATATATAAACTCAATATACCTTTATCTAAAGTGAAGAGGCAATATCATCTACAAGGAATACTGGTGCGTCTAGATCTTCAATTTCAGATATATGCGAGAATCCTCTAGTTATTAGTCCTTTTCTGTCAAATGCTAAAAATACCATACTATCTGAAACCTCTGTAGCTTGAAGAGTGCTATAACACATCGTTGCAACAGTTCTAAGAAGATGTTTTAGAAAGGAAACTCGTCCAAGAACAGAATCTTCTGGATAAGAGAGATTAAGGATCATATCTGACAGAGTCTGTGACAACTTCAATCCTTCTAGTGCAATGTTACAGTGTTTGTGTTTTCCGTTGAAGATATACACTTGACCATATCGAATTTGGCTATTCAGCTCTTTCTGTGAAATTCCTTTCGACTCGGGCCAGTCCTTAAAGAGTTTAAAGGTTTGCGGATCTGGGTCCGAATCACTTCGGTGTATATGCCATAATTTTGGATCACCTTCACAGTATCCACCTATATGCAAACCGCCTATGCGTTTATTTGGCTTTACGTTATTATCATCGAACCAGTGATTTACTGCGTCCGAGAGAAGGTTTGCAAGGGATTCAATATCAATATCCTCATGATCATTGTTAGCTATGAACTCAGCTAGATACTCGTCTAGATATGCTTCGTTAATACCACCAAGACCCCAACAAGTGATACCAATCATAGCCTTTGGAAAGTACTGAACCTTTGTTGTGAGACGTTTCTTTGCTGATCCGATTTCATCAACAAGAGCAGTATCTCCTACCATTACTATTCCATGTCTTGAGAGCTCACTTATAACAAGAGACATTATGACATTACCCCCTAAGCTGAAAAGCTATAAACACTCTTCCCAGCACCATAGTATTTATCGTAAACGTGCTGAAAGATCATCTCCGATTTCTCACTGAATAGATTCCTGTCATACATCTCTGGGAGATCAAGGTTATCAGAAACCTGCGCTGATATTTCCGCTATCGAACCAGAACCTCCAAGGTCATGGAGGGCTTTCAGTAGGGGATTCATTAACTCATGGTATTTAGGCATTTGATCATGTGTTGACATGGTTCTCCATTCTTAGATAAGCCATATGCACCTTATATAGATAAATAAGTCAAATACAAGAAGATACCAAACACCGTCTAAAGTATTTTCGCTTCATGATTATGAAAAATATAAGACCTTATCGACCCTGTCTAGCTCGCTTTTCTCTCCTTGAGTATTTCATGTACTCGCTGGTGATCTCCACATGAAAGGCGACTTTCAAGCAGTAATGCTATTGCATCATACTGATCTCTTAGAGTAAGAAGATGAAACCGGAGGATCAGTTCATCTATAGCATCGTTACTATGACCTTTTCAAACAGGTACCGATGCAATATGCCAGAATAGTGCCTTTCTCCATCTTTGGCATAGCACAACGATCCAGTCAATATGAAACTGTACTTCTTTCTGCAAAGGAAATGTACAATAGTATAGAGTATCATGAAATAAGTTCATCTATGGTTTTATAGTCAAATCAATTATGGCTAGTAATGTCTTTCGATAATGAGGAACTATGCCAAGAAGTAGCGAAGCTGATATCCATTTCGAATTCTATAGACATCTACAGAATGCTATCGATGTACTGCTTGAGTCTGAGGATACCCACTACTCAGAAGCCATACCTGAGCTGAATGTAAATGGTGGTTTTGCCGATATTGTTATTATGGATGGGAGAACTCGTCCATTTGTGGTTATTGAAGCAAAAAGACCTTCTGAAGTGGGAATGAATAGAAATCTTGATCCCTACTCGCCCTTGGTAATTCGTCAGGCATTTCGATACGCTGCTGAGTTAGGTGCAAAGTACTTCGCTACTTATAATGGTGCATATCTTATATTGTTTAGAACGTTTGAAGAGGGAGTACCATTATTAGAGAGAATGAGTCGCTCATATCATATAAATGATATTAGAGCATTCGCTTCCGAATTTCTTAGAGAGATTATACTGCTTGATGATGATATATTAACTTGGGACCCTCATCATGAAGCATTTATCAAACGCCTAAGAACATACCATTCAAGACTATCCTTCCATTTTCAGGAAGCAATAAGAGAAAGACTTGATGATTATGACTTCAAGCATGATTTTGAGTGTTGGGCGATAGAACAAGGTTGGAAAAAAGATCTTCAGCGTAACACCCGAAAGGTAATAGACAGATATCGGAGTCAAGCAGCATATATTCTTATGAACAAACTTGTCTTCTATAAGCTACTGGAAGACTCAGATGCTTATGAGGTGCCTGAAATATGCATGGATGATCTTGCTGATTCCACCGCAAGACGCAGGATATTCGATTGGATAATCACCAATATTGATTTTGAAGCTATTTACCAGCAAGATCCAATATTCGATCAACTTCCACTAAATGAAACTTCACTATTAGAAACCAAAGAACTGCTAGATGAGTTAAATCACTATGATCTTTCGAGTTTTGACCATGATGTGATCGGTCAAATTTACCAGGGCATTATTCCAGCTGATGAGCGTCATGATTTAGGCCAGTACTATACGCCACCTGAAATCGTCAGTTTAATCAATAAGCTATGCATTACAGGCAGAGATGAACATGTTCTTGACCCAGCTTGCGGAAGTGGAGGTTTCCTGGTTGACGCTTATGCGAGACTGAAAGAACTGAATCCAGGTTTTAGTCATCAAGCTATTCTTGAACAAATACATGGTATTGATATTAATCGATTTCCGGCACACTTAACAGCAATTAACCTTGCTTTAAGAAACTTAAACTCGGCTACACACACTGTGAATATTGAAGTTGGAGATTTCTTCAATGTAGATGCATTACAAGGAAGATTCTATACGCAACACGCAGGTGTTTCCGGGGAAGACGCTAGAATAACTTCCTTCCCTCAGAACTTCGATGCAATTGTTGGTAATCCACCCTATATACGACAGGAGCAAATTGCCAATAAGAGGCTTGCCAGAAACCATTTAGGCAACATGAATGTTGATCTCAATAGGCGCAGTGACATATATTGTTACTTTTTCACCCATGCATCTGAGTTCCTTAATGAAGGTGGTAGGATTGGGTTTCTTACTTCAAGTCGATGGCTGAATGTAGAATATGGGGAATTCTTACAGGACTTCTTTCTGGATAATTTTCGCATAATTTCGATTATCAACTTCAGCAGACAAGTCTTTGATATTGCTCTGATTGGAACATGTGTTACGATTCTAGAAAAATGTGCATCTGCATCTACACGTGACGAGAATAAAGTAGTATTTCTAGAAGTACATGAACCACTATCATCTCAACAAGTTGTTGACTTAATAAATACAGACCATGAAATAGGTCTTCTTGAAGATGAATCTAGTTATAGAATTCTAACTCAACCTCAATGTGATTTACGTGGAATAAGGAAATGGAATAGGTTTTTTTGTGCGCCGAATGTTTATTGGGAGCTATACCAACACCCACAAATAGTGCAGTTATCCGACGCAGCTATTGTGAAGTATGGCCTTAAAACAGGCGCAAATGGTTTTTTCTATTTCCGTAGTCGCTCTGAATATGAAGATTTGGGTATTGATTCCCAATTTATAAAACCATTGCTAAAGCATGAAAGACAAGCAACAAGCATACTTCTTTCAGATGATACAAATACTTGGTATGTACTAGATTTGCATGCATTTGTAGAGGAGGTTGCTTCATCAGTCCCAGAAGATCTTACTCTTGCATGTAAGAATGAACTGGCCCAGCAAGGGTATAATGGCCTTCTTGAGTACATTAACATTGGGGAGATACAGGGAGTTCATGATCGAAGTAGTGTGAAGAATAGAAGAGTGTGGTTCGATTTGGGAGATTTTGAACGCCCTCCACTCACTATGTCTAAAGAATACTGGCGTGACACATGGGTTCTTTTCAATGAGCAGGAGTGGGCTGTTGATAATAGAATGTATGGTATCTGGCCTCATGATGATATTGATGTCTATGTGCTTGGAGGAATTCTAAATTCCTCCTTTACGCTGCTTATGCGAGAAATGCATGGGCGTACAGATCAAGGTCAGGGGCTTAATAGAAATACAGTAATGGTATATGAAGCTGAGAGATTGCCTATTATTGATCCACAGACACTATCTATGAATGACAAAGAGAATATTAAGAATGCCTTCACAAGAATCCTTATGCAGCAAAGCTCAATACCAGAGGAAGAGTTCACGATCCTCCGAAGGGATTTGGATATTGCTGTGTTATCATCTATAGAGAAGTCGGAACATGTTGATAGACTCATAGAAGCAGTTGCACATCTTGTGGAGTTAAGAGAAATCGGCTCAGGGCAGTACACTGGACGGATGATTGATCCGGTGCATGAAGACAATGTTAGAATCCAGTTACGTGGAGCACATCGAATACCCTGTAGAGAAGCGGAGGGAGAACAGCTTGGATTCAGTTGGCCATGACAAGTATTCACATTCACTCAAGTCTGCTGTTCTCCCGATAATGCTTTACTATTCGATTGGTGTATTCAGTAGCATATAGTGTATTGTTGAGGCATACCATTCTCCTCCGTTTTTTGCTGGAACGCCCATTTTGTTCAAATGCAATGCAATGCTCCTAAGACTTAGCCCATCTTCTCGTAAGTGCTGCATCTTCCGGACAACCTGCTGTTCACCTTCATCAACAATAAGCTGCATACCTATCCTCTTGAAGCCGTAAGGAGTAGGTGAATACACATCACCTTTACCCTTCTTGTACTGAAGGGCTGCGGAAGTTCTTTCGGAAAGAACTTCCCTCTCAAACTGATTCAGCACACAGAAGATCCTGAAGATCATCTTTCCCGATGCTGATGTTGTGTCCAGATTCTCCGATAGAGAGACAAGATCGGCTCCTGACTCTTCCAGCCTCTCAACGATCAGGAGAGTATCTTTAAGGCTACGAGAGAGCCTTGAAAGAGAATATGCTACCAATGCAGCCTTCTCATCACAGGCGAGCTTAATGGCTTTCTGAAGGCCTTCTCTGTTGTCGATTCTACCGCCGGAGTATCCTGGATCCTCTTCAATTCCGAGGAGTTTATAATCATTCATGGTTGCCCATGCCTGTATTTTCTCTTTCTGTGTTTCAAGGCTTACTCCTTCTTGAGATTGCCTCTTGGTCGAAACACGCAGGTATCCGACTGCCTTTTTCATGGCGTTACCTTTCGAAGTCAGTTTATTATCTGATTAGTTATAGAGTGCTGTCCGAAACCGAACGGTTTTGTACAGAAAATATTCTTGTATAGTATTGATAGTATGTTAATTATAGGATGAGATAACCCGTTCAAGCAAATTACTCTTAATTGATCTGAGGACTAAATATCCCTAGAGTGTCACTTCAAGAATTTCACATTGAATCTCTGAGTGTTTCTCAACAAGAAAGGGGAAGCATATAGCCCCCCCTCAATTTATCAGAAATGATTACTTAGTGGATCACAGCAAGCCTAGAAACACTATCCTCGAAACCTGCACTGATCCAAAGGAGATACACACGATTGTGATGCACTATTCAATTCTTCTGTACTGCGAATACAGCCCGTAATCTGAATACCTAGTTTCATTTCTACTCCGAACTCGAAGTTCACTCAGGAACAAATCTCCGTTATCCTTAAACTCCACCTGATAGTTCTCTATTGCGAACATTTCGCTTTCGGGAACTAATTCGATCTGAAGACTTCTATTGTCCTCGATAAGCAAATATGTGCCAGGAGTGTCCATTGAATTAAGTGATTGATTGTAGGTTCCATCAGCATTTATCTCTAATACGTAAGAGAACTCTTCATTATCAGTATCTACAACTGTTGATCTGATTATTTCCCACTTCCCAATAATGGTATTGGCAGCATTCTGCTCAGTAGATTCAGTACGCTCAGCGTTGTTACTGATATCAGAGTGTGTTCCACTCTCACCGCATGAAACCATAAATATCCCAAGCACTAAGCAGATGGAAATCAAATACTTCATTCGCCTATCTCTTATCATAGTTTGCACTTCCATTAGTACTCCTTTTCCTATATTACTTTGTTGTCCATCTTCTTCCCAACTACCTATCCTGGATAATTACTTCACTTGACAGTATTTATAGAGTTGCTACTTGTCGTAGTTGAACACGTTTGGCAGTTCTCCACGTGGTTTCTAAACTTCATAGATCGCTGGGGAGTTCAAGTGTATTATTAAGATGAACGAATACATTCTCAGAATAATCGAATAACAAAACGCCATCCTCTGTTAAGCATAGGAAAATCCAAGTCGGTATGTCGTATTGATCAGAATCCGGCAACGTAATTTGAAAATTGCCATTGTACGTCACAAGTTCTATGTGTTCCATGAATGTGTTGTACATTAATTCCTTATCGAACGCTGATACTGCGATGTAGTTATTGCCAATAAACTGGTAAGACTCTTGCTGAAATTGACCAGTTTCAGGGTCAATAATACGTAAGATAGTTGAATCAGCACTTACTCTATCTCTATATGGCTCAACAGGTACACCACGCGTTGAGATTAATTGTATACCATCGCGCATCGCAGCAAAGCTGATTACTTGTTCATTATAAGGGGATGGGACTGGAATCCTTTGTGTCCATGTTACATTCCCGGAGGAGATATCGATGCAAGACAAATCAATTCGCTCTGCAAGATAACCACCGCCACATATGATTAAATTTCCATTAAGCTCTATTGTATAGCCATTGTCACTATCCTCAATTACACTTCTTATTCCGAGATTATCGTTGAGTATGATAATCTGATTAAATGAAGGGACTACATATCCACCAGCATTTATTGAAGTTAGGAGTCTATTCGGACAGTTGGTCAAACATCTTGTTTCCTGAACCAATTCCAAGTCCGCATTTAACTCCTTAATAGATCTGTCACGATATAGATAGTACAGAAAACCACCATGCAATGAAGGAGTGAGGGGGTTATGACTATAATACCCATACCAGATGTTTAATTCATCAGCACAGTCTGTTTCAATGACTTCGTTATGTAATACCTCACCATCTTCTGTTGATATTACGAGGAGCCGCAATTCATCATAAGTCTCATCACCACCAGACATTATAGGTCCAAAGAGAATGCCGACGGTGCCTGATTGTGTAACAGCAACACCTATGATATTTTGATTTATACCTTCTAAGCTTGAAGCACTGATTGACCAGCTTGAGGCGTACAAGGATGCATTTCCAGCAACCAGCATCAACGCTACTACAGGAAGTAGAAGAACTGTTTTACCCTTCATGATTCATTCCTTAGCTTCTGTGACCTTGCCATAACTCATATGTAATGGACTTAGTCTAGGGATATTGAATACAGATCGTCGTTTTCCGGAAAGTGAGCTAAATACAAGCCTTTTCTTGCTATTTGTGTAAACTCATAGTGTTAATCTATGTAAAGCAATAGTGTGAAGACATCACCATGTCAATCGTGTTATCTCTTCCTCATGAAAACCAAGGAAGCAATTGAATTTGGTAAGAATCTTCGTCAATTACGACTCGAGAGAGGATTCACCCAGGAGAAACTGGGTGATCTTTCGGGTTTGCACAGGAATTACATCAGCTCGATTGAAAGGGGAGAGAGAAATATTGGCCTTGTCAGTATGCTTAAACTAGCAACTGCACTGAGGATACACCCTTCTCAATTTTTCGATTACATCTGAACTATCGAAAGTAAATTTCAGTATACATATAGGGTTTGAGAGTATATAGTTCACTGCATTGAAACTGGATCAGATGAAATGGGATAATCTGGTGAGTTCAAACCATCCCATATCAGGATTAAATGTGTCCCTCAGCCTTCAGCGAAACCCATGCTCCCTCTTGCCCAAGTCTTCCTGGAGCATAAATTAGATGGTCTAGAAGCCTTACTTCCAGACCCTCAAGCAGTTTCTCTATTCTCTTTGTAAGAGAAATATCCTCCTGGCTAGGGCGTGCAGATCCGCCGGGGTGGTTGTGCGCCAGGATTGCCGCTGTTGCGTTGGATTCTATCAGAAGGAAGCTGATAAGCTCTCTGGGGTACACTGCAGCTCTTGAAACCGTTCCCTGTGATATCCTGATGAATCCCAGGAATTCATTGTTGCTGTTCAGAGCGACTGCCCACAGAGCTTCTATGGGGCTTTCCTCGAAAAGGGGCTCCAGGAACGCTTTCACGCTTATGGGTGAATCAAGAACGAGCAGGGGAACTTCTACCGAATGTTTTCTGGTGGTTGTGTAGGTAACAGTTTTCTCACAAAGAACAAGCTTCCCTTCAAGAAAGCCCTCTGAGATCATATCCGAATCCATAATTACCTCCATATAGATAGGCGGCAGAGATTTCCTCCACCGCCCTTGTTTTTAAAGTTGCTGTAAGTCTTAGCTAACCGCTCTCATATCCACCCTGATACAGTCAACTATCTCACCAAAAGCCTCGCAGGTCGTCGGCATCAGAACAATGGTGGATCCTGCCCAATTCACCGCCTTGGGATCTCCAAGAATCTTGGCAATTGCCTTGGCGTTAGTTTTATTGAGTATCAGGTCCTTTTCCGTCTCCCTGAATCTGACAACGTACTTTTCGACCATGCTTCCATTCACCATCCGGACTTTATCCCGGAAGACCTCTGTGATAGTAACCTGTACATACTCTCCCTGGAAGTCCGCTGCCTTTAGGTAGCTGCTGGGGAACATCAGATCCACATGCATCTGCGGATTACCCTGCTTTTCTGTCATCGATCTCCTCCAATCCATTGAAGTCTACGATGGTTTCTTCTTCTGATCTGGCCGTAGCCCATGCAGGGGCAGCTAGAGTCTCCTCCGAAGGTTCGGGACCTGGCCAGTTGTCCGTTTTGTTGCACTCCAGTACATTCTCAAGCCATGTGACATATTCGCCCCAGGCTTTTTCCATTGACTCCTCATCCAGCCAGAAAAGCCGGCAGGCATGTGGTGGTTTTCTCTCAACAGCTATGATTCCAAAGGGGAGCATGATTCCCTTACCGGAAGCTACAGAAAAGCCCTCCTGGTACATGGCTGCCTGATGGAAGTATCCCATCTTCCACGCCTGCTGAGCGAACCAGCCTTCATCGATGCTGGTAGTGGTCTTTAGATCGAGGATTGCGTTACTAGCGATCCAGTCCAGCCTGCCCTTGCACTCGACTCCGGTTGGTGGATAACGCCAGAACAGACTGACCTCCGGCCTTCCCTTTTCAAGGTGCTCTGCTACTGCTGGTATGCCCCTTACAGCATTTCTGATGGCCAGAGCTGTCTCGTACTCATCGTCCCGGAGGACCGATCTTCCTTGTAGCTCGCACTCCTTGGCAAACTCCTTGTATACGTTGGTGCGGCGAGAACCTGACCAGACAGCATACTCAAGCTGAAACCTCTCCGGCTCGAAGACTGCTGTGTGGGTAGCCCTGCCCAGCAACATGGCTGGAGTCTCCTCAGGTGGGTTCTCAAGAGCATACTTGTAGTGAAGTGGGCTCTTGGCCATGTGCTTCAGTGTTGAGAAATTACATCCCGGAGCTGCTGCGTACTCGGAGAACTTCATGCTTTTTCCGGGTTGTGTTTTTCTGGATCTTGGCATGTACATAGCCTCCTTTCTTTTTGCTTACTGTGTGAAGAATTATCTTGCTATGAGAGTCTGCCCTAGAGGAACAAGTTCCTTAATCGTTTTTGTCCTTCCATTTCCGGAAACTCTCAAGCTCATTAGCGCATAATCTTGCCGCTGTCAGTATCACAGCTACGTCATCCATGTAGCCAATGATGGGAGTGAAGTCCGGAATCACATCCATGATCCATATCAGGTACAGGATCGCAGCTATTATGGTTGTGATAATTTCTACTGAAACCTTGTAACCATCGAAAAATACGCTATGGAGAAGCGAGAGGAACTCTTTTATATGTCTTAGTACTGGGTGTAGTGCAGGTATTCTGAGATGCTTCCGTGCTTTCCTGATCTCTTTCTTAGAGAGTTTTCTTCTCCCATTCGAGCGGATCCTTGAGAATTCACCATCTGCTTTGTCTTTCTCATTCATTCATACCTCCATTCTGTTTCATTTATCTCATAACAAAAACCGCTTCCCACAGGATGGTAGTTCATACAGCGACTCGCATTTCCCTTCGCATGAGAGGCTCATAAATCGCTTTAGAAAGTGTTAACGCATACGAGATAGGTGCAATTACTTCTCGATGTGTTTGATGGCCTTAGAAGCCATTTATGGGGCTTAGGCGGTGATTCTGTCTACTAGATTGCCGAGAAAGAAGTCTCCAACTTTCTCAGACGTGTTGATAAGAGCACGTCCACGACCATTGTGTGAGATTTGGTGGGTTGATAGTTGAAAGAGATCCCATAGAGAATGAGCATCTTCAAGATGCTGAACGATGTATGCCCAGTCTCGGTTGGGGAGATTAACCTTATTTGCGACTTTTGCTAGCATTTTCAGGTTCAGGGGTATTGTAGAGAGGGTCACTATCCTTGGGGCTATTTTCTCAAGAGTGTCCAGCCCAACATTTAATACTGAGACTGCTTCATTGAGATCAAATTCATGAACAGCGATGTGCTTCAAAGTATAGGTAGAGAAGTAACGGGGACTCATCAAACCATTACTGCAACTCAGGACGAAGGCCATCAAGTCAAGACGGAACTTTGCTGATCCATCATAAGAATTCGTAGCTCTAAAGCCGAGAGCAACAGCATCTCCAACTTCAGGTATGTCTACGATCTTATTGGAACGGTAAAGTATGGAGAGAAAGCGACCTGTCCAGATAGTTTTCTCCTCTGTCCAGTTCAAGTTAGAAAGCGATGTTATCTCTCTTGCCGTCTGTTGGACGATGGAATTGCTGATTAACTGATACCCTTGGCTATGTATATTGAGGCACTGCCAATGCTCCTGGTCGTCCAGAATCTCTACACCCACCTGAGAGACAGATTCCCCGTTTACAGAGACGGGAGCGAGTCTTACAGCAGCATAGGGATCTGAAACCTTTACGGTTCTCGGCAATGATGGCGGTTTGAGTCTACTGGTCATATGAAACCTCCTTTCATTCATTCTATGTCTTCTTTTTTACGGCATTGACGACTTTTATCACCTTTTTGGCCTTCTGAACGACCTTAGGAATGATGCTTGTGAAACTGGACATAAGAGCTCCTTTCTGTTTGTGTTCAATATGTTTATAACATATTTTTGCTATTATTAGCACACTAACATGTAGAGTTCCAGTAATACTCTCGTGTTTATAATTTGATTGATATATTGCTAGACTTCTTAGAGCTATTCGAATACTTTCATGAATGCCCTGAGATCAAAGAACGCAGCTTTGTAGGATATCGGCCCCAAGATATTGTACGCCATATTTTGTTATCTCCGGCTTTCTCGTGGTCAATTTTTAATACTCATTTTTCAACCCAGAGCGTATTAACAAAAACACTGAACTACATATTATACTATCCTTATAGCGAAAGGAATAAAACGACAACCTGTTTTCGATACAAGATTTGCATTTGGGCAATTTGGAGGGAGGAATTCAGAGGATTTTATTGGGTTTCACTACAACAACAAGAACTACAACTGCTGGTTATTTCGATATTGACGCTCTAGAGGAGATAGACTTACTTACATTCACTCTTGTTCATGACCCGATCCTCTCAACTAATAAGGTCTCCGGTAATCCCGGGGCGGTTCAGAACTCGCTGGACTATGATTGCTGTATTCGTTCTCATTCTAAATTCTCCAAGAACCTAACGTCGCGGCTTAGGTAAACTGTCAAGAGTCACTTCCAGCACTTTGGTCGCTTGATTCTCCACGGAAGTCAGCAATGATCCTTGCAGCTTCACCGCTGAAGTTGAGCGATTGACGGAACTTATCATCCTCGCACGCCAAGGCTATCGCAAGATGCGCAAGGGCACTCTGCGCGTAGGTGTTGGTCTTGTATTTGCTCCAAGCCTTCTTCGTCCTTGCCAGTAGTGCGTGGATGTCACCAATTGTGCGCCATCTTGATATGTTGATTTCCTCGAACAACAAATGTGTGTGATGTTTACTCATGGAGTATTTCAGATCGGGAAACTCCTTTGAGAGATAGATCCGCAAGGAATCACGGTTCAGCTCCCTATAAAGAAGACCTACTTGCTTCTGGGATAGAGGATGACGCCTCCTACTTGCCTTCAGATCACACCACTCTGTTCCGGTAATAAGTGGTGGTGGCAATGGCCTGTGCATGTGCAACTCCCGAACAGCTTTATTAGACTTCCAGATATTCAGCCGAGCACAAAACACCCGCAGATTCTCGGGATTCGCATCAGGTTCGATCTGTGCATTTTTCATTATGCTGAATGGAATTAAGTGATCAATATGCAGCCTGCGTGATCCCAATTGTTGGTTGTTACAAAACGGACACGAATCAACCTGGCATCTGTAGTCCGCACGTTCCAGCAATTCGCGCCTGAGCGCTCGCGTTACACGCCTCCTAATCGATTGCCACGGAGGTACAATCTCACCACTAACGAATTCCATGTTGTCAACGCCAATGAAGTACCAGCGAACCTTTGCACCTATTACTCCCGCGAGTGCCATCTTCTCCAGAGCAAAGAAAAACTGGTTCTGTGTGAGATTAAGTTCCCTCTTCATCCTGTCCGCCTCAAGATCGATAATCGCTTCTGGGTTCTCGAGTAAGAAACCAGCAAGCTTATCGTAGAGAGAGGAACGGAACTCATCCTGTTCAAAGTATTCATAAAGTAGATGCGGGTTACGCACAAAGTACGATTGCACCACGATATTTGCTCCAGGAGATTTCTGAGTTCTTATCCGTTGCTCAAAGGAATCCCATTGCTTATTCTGCCAGTATGTTTCGAAAGTCGTCATAGATATGCACCATACTTCTGCATGCAAGCCGCGAGTGAAAGATGATGCAGATGTGCCGCGTCGAAGGCTGCTTTCGTGCAAACTCCGTGACACTCGATTCCGTCGGCTGCATGCACTTGTTAGGGATTACGATTCTACTCATCCTTTACTTTAAAGCTGGCGATCCGGTTATTGAGTTTGACCACTAGATGCCACGCGTGTACGCTCATGACGCACCCTATAATCACCATTGCACTGAAAAGGGTTTTGACCGAGGAGTAATGACAGAACGCTCCTAGACCATCATTCCAAAAGGACCGCGTGGCGGAAGCAAACAATTGCACTAGATCAGGAAGAAGTACAACTGCAAATACCGTGGAGACCAATGCGAGCGGTACAGCTTTCGACCTTTTTGCTGCTTCCATATCGCGGATAGTGCTGGTGCGATCTGGTCTGTGAATGGCTTTCTCTCTTCGAAGCTCAGTCTGAATATCCCCAAACCAAGATCCGTAGAATAGGCCTATAACGGCGAAGAAGAGACTGGCTGCTGACATTGTGTCACTCATCTTCATCCTCCAGCTTCTTCGCCACACTGAAGCGCTCACAGAGTCTTAGATATGAGGATGGCTGGATGACGTAGGTGGACACGCTGCCCTTCCTTTTTCGGATAGAGGGAAGGTCAGTATCGATCTCCGCTAGCTCACGATTCAATTCATCAACAAGATTCAGATTGTGAACTGCAACAGCCACTAAATCACCGGTGTCACTTGGCTGTGCACTGTCCAACAGCACCCTCAGCGTCTCGTCTATCTCAGCTTTAAGAGAATACTGGTACTTGGACATTACAGCACGGATTAGCGAGCGGCTTGCAGTGGCCGTGACTTGAAATAGCTTGCATACAGTTTGCTCATCGGGAAGCATGGCTCCAAAGGCGTGGTGCATTAGCAGATACAATCTATATTCAAGCAGATCTGATCCGCGAGTAAAAACTCTCTGACCGAGGAACATACTGACGAATTCCTCCAGCGCTGCCTCCGCATAAGGCTCTAACTCAGTGGGTAGTTCTTCCTGGTCACAGTTGAGTATGCGGGCCAGTTCGCGCTTCTCGTTTGTGTTGAGTCGTAGGGTTGTTTTTATGTCCATTTCATCCTCCAAAGTAGTAGACAACGTTAATCCATCAAAGTAGCACGGAATCTGCGAGGAGCTTAATCCGATGCTACTCGCGATCTATGTCAATGTGAACAATCAGAACTGCCATCTGGCCATTGAGTTATTTACCCTATATGGTTCATCAAATGGCATGGTTATGTTTATTTCTTTCCGCCTAACGTTTACATAACCAGCACAGATATTACTTTGACTCATAGCTTTACATTTGTGGCTGGTTCATGCATTTGTTAGATATCTAATTATCTGATCTCAACCCATCAATTTCCTTATCAATATCTTTAACTGATGAAGACATCTCATCGGCGAATCCTTCTTCTTGAATAAGGAAAAGTGCTTCTTGATACTGGTCTATTGCTTTCTTGTTGTTTCCTTTGAACTTTGCCTTTCGTGCTGCTTCTGTGAAACCATCTAATTTTACAGTGAAAATCATTCTCCTTAGGTTTTCCTCTATTTCCGTATCAATATCCGAGTCTTGACTCTCATCCAATATCTCTCTCACTTTGACTAGACCCTGCGAGAGAGCGGAAGTCTTGGTTTTCGGAGTAGAAGCTGCCTCTGATTTAGATATTGCCTTATCTGCAAATATCTTTGCTTCCTCAAGTACAATCTGATCTCTGTATTGTATGAATTCACCGATGATTTCTGAAGGGCTTGGTGATATGGTGCCAATACCCTTTTTCTCATAAGTTAGCAAGTGTTTAGCATTTTCCAATACAAGATCACACCTGGACAATCTTGTTTTTAAGGTCTTGCCCTCTTCAGCAAGTTTCATGCTTTCTGTGAGTATTCTGACGCGTGGTTTCGCATCATGATAAACCTTTTGCGAGCATATTCTACATAATCCATTTTCATCAACAGACATGAGAAAACCCTTCTTGCCGCAGCTTCTACATTTAGCCATTATCCCTCCTAATAGTCTATCTAACATTCTAAATCAGCAGACTGCGAAAACCTGACTCTCAATACACCAGACGCAGTGCTGCTGGATTTTGTTGTTAGGAGTATATTTATGTATTAGTATAGCCAAATTTTACCTATCATACTTTATACTCATTATCTATTAACTCTATTTTATAATTTCCTTATTTCCTGGTTATAATATTAGTATTATGCATTACTATTATTCTTTATCCTTTCTACAATATCCCTATCATTTTTCTCTGTCCAAAGTGAGAAAACGATATTCTGCTTTGTCTCCATTTGGCTTAGTTTGCAATCTCTGCCAAAGCTCCGAGAGCAGCGCCCCAGCCTGGTGCGAAAACTTGTACAATCCCTGAAACCGCTTGTATTCCAGCTGTAAACTGTGCTTGTTGCATCTCAGCTCTACGCTGCTCGATTAGTTCTGGACTTACAATAACAGCAAGACCGTCAAGGACTGGATCATAGGCCAAGATAATCTGTGATGGCCGAACACCTATTGCGAATCCATTGAAATCATTAAAATTCTCAGGTTGAGGATAAAAGGAGAGCAGTTCTTCACCGAGCACTACCTGAAACACTGGATCGTCTAGTCCGAACTCAATATCTGCATTACTCTGGTTATAGAATGTGCTACTTACTGCGCCATTCCACCAGCTCACAGGGCTTCCTGATGCGTCAGCCAGTTCCAATGAAATCCTTGTTGCTGGATCTCCCATGTAGTCAGCCTCTATTTCAACGGTACAACTCCACCGATCCCCGGTACCACTGAAGTTTGCCCTATATACCTTCGTGATTTGCATCTCTTCCAAGCGATTAGGAGAACCGGAAACACCATCTACTTCGAATGAGATGATAGTACCATTATTCATGCGGTATGTATTTGTGCCTATCTCTAGTTCAGAAACAGGTATTGTAATCTCATCCACGAAGTCGTGGTCACTCATATCATTATCGATAACATTGAAGCTGATTGAGTTTTGAAGAAATTGGTTCAATCCGACTGGCCATGTGTTACTGCTCACATTCTCATCGTAATCAGATGTCCATACGATAGAACCTTGCACGATAATATTAACGAACATATCGGGTATGCTATCCAACACATCCCACTTTCTCCCATTTGGTTTTTTTTCTGGAGGATCAGATACGGATATTGAGGTAATACAGTAATCACCAGCTGGCAAAGCCCATGATATACCGATTAGGACAAGTAGCAAATATAGGATTCTAATTATACTCCTCCTTTAATTAAACATGATACAAGATTATCCAGCAGCAATATTATTGCTTGTCTTACTTATCGAAATCGAGCTGTTCACTCCTAACAATGATTATATGGATTCTACATTTCCTCGTACTTCATTAATTCGAAAACTATATATCCTCACTTGAAGATTAATCAAGTTTAGTAATCATACCATAGATAGCTTAACACGTCTACATAACACCCTAATACACCTGGGTTAGCAGAATCTACAATATTCTTGATTATATTAGTTACGTGTTAAGATTTCGAAAGATTAATACCAATTAGCTCCATCCGTAATTACTGTAATCAAAATAAGATGTCCCTTCTGTTCTAACCTGTACGGTTAGAACACACATAGGGGTTACAAGGGTTGTGATCACGACGTTTAGCACAAACAGCTCAGAATCACCCTTATAGCTTCATTTGTGGAATCCACCTACTGCAGCGACATTCCTTAACCACTCAATGAAATAGTTCGAACTTTTTGATACAAGGGTCGCCATTAAAACTGACACAGCCCTTCGTGGGCTGTTTCTGTTTTAGATGCCATTCATGGGCAAGAACCCGTAGGGTGAGTTTACCCTGAGCGAACATAGTGAGTCGAAGGGATCCCCGTTGGGGTTGCCACAATGCTATAAACGACCTTTTTCGGGTCGTTTTTTGCATTAGCTATAGAAACTGACATCCCATAACAGCTTTTATCCCAGCCCATGTGCTCTGCTCAAGCGAAAGAGCCCCGTATGCAGTTAAACTCACGTCCCAGAGTCGCCAGTCAACTTCAGCAATTTGATTGTATCCAGCAAATGCATAAGCATAGAATCTGAAACGCAGCAAGTCACCGTTGGAAATACCGGTCATCACCTCATGAATGGGAAGAGAGTCAATAAAAGTCGGTCCTGAGCTGCTCCTCTCCCATAGATTGACAGGCACCCCGTTGATCTGCAGCTCGAGGACAGCGTAAGCTGTACCACTTCCAGCATAAAGAGAAATGTATTGAGAAGTGTGTATGACGAGAGAATCGAAATCAGACGAACCAACCACAAATTCCGTTAGGAGCCATCCATCTGCTGATCGGCCATATTTAGGCCAGCCAAGTGAAAGGATATTGATCCGGGCTCCTGAACTAGAGAAAGTGCAATTAGCCTTGGTCCACATATATGGCAGTTCGGTCAAGTCGTAGGACCACAGAATTTCATCTGCATGAACCACATTCAATACTATCAATAAGCTTACCAGGAAAAACATACAGTGATTCTTCATGATCTCACCACCCTGAATCCAAGATAATCGGATTTGAACCATTTATCATAACGGAAGCGGAATGCAGATCGGCAGAAGTCTGGAGCAAAGTTCCAGCATCCACCTCTTATGACCCTGTGAGGTGAACTTCCATTCAACCAGGGACTACCATCCGATGGTGCTCCATCGTATGTATCATGCCAGCTGTCCTCACACCACTCGAGTAGGTTTCCGCTCATGTCAAGGAGACCCCAGAGATTCGGTAACTTCTGTCCAACTGGATGTGATTCCCCTTGAGAGTTAGTGTAATACCAGCAGTAATCTCCGTTCATGTCGATTCCCCAGTAGAAACTAATCGTCGATCCCGACCTGCAACTGTATTCCCATTCCGCTTCACTTGGCAGTCTGTAGGTCCAGGTCTGGTCAAGCATGTTTAGAGAGTCAAGGAAAGCATGACAGTCCAGCCAAGAAACATTATCAACCGGTCTTTCACCGCCTTGGAAATGGGAGGGGTTATCTGGCATTACAGCCATCCATTGATCCTGCGTAATCTCGGTCGTCGATATCTGGAATGAATAATCCAGTGATACGGCATGAACAGGTCTTTCGTGAAGTGTGCTTCCCTGTTCGCTATAAGGTGCCCCCATCAGGAAAGTTCCAGGCGGAATAACAGCAAACTGCATACCTATGGGACCGGGAGACGAGTCCTCTATCGAGAATAACCCTGAATACCCTTCGAATCCATTGAAATCAACTATCTGAATGGTATAGTCGCTCCCAGTACCTAGTGAATCCGCCAAACTGTCTTCAATAACATAGTATCCAATATATTGGTGTATAAAATCGAGATTAGCTACTACCACCCCGTTCCTCAACAGATTGATCCACACAAACTCTGCACAAGAGGGAGTCCACTCGATTATGTACTGACCTCCGCATCTATACCATACATGCCCTTCACTTGGCAAAAATACATCAAGTTCATTGTCAATAATGAACGTTTCGCTAAGTCCTGTATTACCAAGATTATCGGTAATCTTAATCCTGTATTCTGCTCCACTCTCTTCACAGCACATAAGGTGCTCAGTTCTGATGTAGGAACCGTCGTTCTCCGTCCAGCCTGAAATGGATCCAAGCAACTCAGTTCCATTATATAGCTGAATCAGCACACTATCGCTTTCTGTGGGCACCCACTCAACAAGAAAACTATCGAGCCAGCTCTTCCAAACTTCATTCTTCTCGGGTACTGTCACCTGGATTCCTGAGGCAGGACCAGTTGGATTGTCGGTACAACCAAAGAGAACTAGGAGAGTGATTAGGACACACATTATCGGTTTTGTCATGACTATCCACTTCCAGCGAGTGCAATGAAACTGGATTGACTGCTGTCCACATTCCAGTTCCAGACTATGCTCAAGTGATTCGGAATTAATCCCGATACTTTACTTAAACTTATCATACGTAGGGTGTTCCAGTCCTGTCAATATTAGGAATGTCAGATGGTCCAGAACTCAATGCCAGCAACCATTTCCAAAAGGGGTTTGAAGTTTTGCCCGTTGGGGTCGCCACAAAACGTAAACGGCCCTTCATGGGTCGTTTTTGCTATGTACCAATTCAAGGGTGAGTTTACCCTGATCAAGCGAGACGACTCAAAGAGGGTCCGAAGGAACTTCTTTGAACCTAATCATGCAGTTATTCCATCGGAAGAATAGTGGTATTTCCACTCAAATCCTGTATCTCCTCCTTGTCGGACATAGAAAAGCACAGGACGTTTTCGTTGTCAAGATCCAGATCCATCAGGTTTACCATCCTAATTCGACTGTTATCAAATGTCCTGATGTAATATCGGCATCGCTCAAGGTCACTAACACTTGACCAAAGGGTATACTCGAATTGGATATTACCATCATCATCGGTGCCTGGCCTACGGCAGGAACCAACAGGAATATCGAACTGATTCAGTATATGAAAGATCTGAAGGACAGCCTCATCATTGCCAGAAGCGGGTAAGGCGCTGGTAGAGTAAATTGCAGCTCGGATAAAACGTGATGGCGGGGTAAAATCTCCTGGCATACCTAACAAACCGCTTCCTTGCCCAAGCTCTCTTATATAGATACCATCAAGATCCCTCATGATCTTCTCGGTGACGTCATAAAGAGAATTATCAGACATCTTGAAGTTCCCCTCTCATCAAAAACCCCGGCCCGCAACTGCCCGGGCCATTTCCCATGACTCGGTAGTCATCTTCTGCTCGGGCTCGGCCAGGGCCCGGTAGAGAGAGATGGCGCTCTCTTTCAGTGTCTTCGCCTGAAGGATCGCCTCGGCGGCTATGTGGCCGGTGGCAAGGGCAGACGAAATGCCCTCTCCGAACGCGTTCATGAAGCCGGCGGCTTCGCCTACCAGCAGCACACGATCATGTCCCAATATGAAGTTGCCTTTGATGCCCATATCCGAGCCCATGCACCCGGTCTTGCGCACGACCTTCTCGATCTTTAACTGAAAGTTCTCCTCCAAGTATTCTGTGAACTTCTTGAGATACGGCTCAATGCGATCGCCTTTCCGTGCCGCGACTCCATAGACGAGGTAGTCGTCCTTGAAGTTCAGCCAGGCATAGAACGCGCTGAACGAGGGATCGAGGAAGCCGTAATAGTATTCGCGCTCGAGATTGATTGTGCCGATGCAATAGAGCTGTGTAGGAATGCTATAGCGAATCTGCTTCACGAAATCCGGATCGAGCAAGCGGCGCACGTGTGAGCCGGCGCCGTCGGCGCCTATCAGATAGGAGGCCTCTATCAAGAAGGGGGCTTCTTTTGTTCTCCGGACTCGGATGTCAACCTTATCCCCCGTTCCCTCGAAATCGATCATCTCGTGCTCGTCAAGGATGTCGGCGCCTGACTGTTGTACGAGCCAATGATCGAACTCCGAGCGCCAAACATTAAGGATCCCCGAACCTTCGGCAGGCACTTCGATCATGGTGTCATCCGCCGGACACATGCGAGCGCCCTTGAGGAGTTTCGGCCGGCAGAAAACCGATTCGGGAAGACTTCCGAATCGCTCTTCGATCATATTCTGAGAACGATCGACGATCAGGCCGGAACATATCTTGTATCGGGGCAATTTCTTCTTTTCCAGGATAGCCACACGCCATCCACACTCGACCAATGTCCGCGCCGCCGCCGCGCCCGCCGGACCGGACCCCACTATAACGACATCATATTCGAGCCTTTTCTTAGCTTTTTCTGTCACGGCCATCCCCTCCCTCTGTGTCACTGTGATGTCGGTCATCGTCGATGCCCAATATGCCGAAACGCAAAGTTCTCACAAAATCGTCATGAGCCGATTCGAATGAACGGGCCGTCAGCAGCGCGGCCATCTCGTGATCCTTCTTTTCGAAGGCTTCTAGAAGTCGCTCAAAGAATATCATCTCAACACAATCCTGAAGAACGCTTATAATCAGAGCCAAGTGCTCTCAAGGAGCATGACCCATGATGTATTCCTCTTTAACCATTGTGAGTTCTAAACTGTCCTCGGTTACTACCGTTAAGCTTACACTTGAGAAATCGATCAATTCAGGCAAAGTTATTACGAGTACCTGTTTCATATATTTCTTGATTCTTGACTGGTTGGATTACCTATTTTCCATACTCCCTTTTCCAGGAAAGCTTCAATGGTCTGCCGTTTGGCTTTATTGATTAAATTTGAATGCGAAAGGTTATTCCGCTTTGCGTACTCATTAAGAGTAACAATATCCATTCCATCCAGATAAGCTAATCGTTTATGATAACTGCTGGTAATCGCTTTTCCAACTATTTCTTCCATAATCGAACTGCTGTTATTTCTATCAAACTCTTCAAAAGCATCATAGTACAATGTACGGTCGATGAATTTGATGTTCATGGGTACATAACCTTCCCGGATCAGTAAATAGTTATTAAGCACCCTTCCTATTCTTCCATTACCATCGACAAACGGATGGATGTGTTCAAAACTGAGATGGAAGACAGCAATTCTTTTAATAATATTCTCATTCACCGAAGAATTGTATCTGATGAACATATCTTCGAGTTTACCTATGATCTGTTTAGGATCACAAGCGATATGATTTGCAACTCTCACCCATTCATCATTATTCCTGAACCGACCTGCTATATCATTGCAAATATTCGTTATCAGCATTCTATGCAGAAGCAGAATCATATCCAGGTTCAGTTCCTGCTGCTTTGCTTTTGTGTCTGTATATGTAACTACTCGTGCCAAATTCTTGGCTTCGAATATTTCACGTTCGGTGACATATCGATCTAGATTGAGTTGAAGGAGTATTTTCTCAGTTTCCTCCAAACTCAGTGTACTGTTTTCAATAGCGTTAGAATTATAGACCTGTTCTGGAACCTCTGCTTCACTGATAAGTTTGAGCAAAGAATCCTTATTGCGAGCAGATTGATAATACCGCTCTCTTAACGAATCAATTTTCTTATAGACACTCATCACTTTTCCCATAACTTGAATTTAACACATATTCACGCTTTTAGCAACAATACAGAAAATTGTAGTGATAATAGGATATATTTTCACGCTTTTGATAACAATACAGTTAACTACGGTGGTGGTATGATATGCTTTCACGCTTTTCCAATCTATTTCAGCAGAATACAGCGAAGGAGAGATACCACCACTGGTCAGGATTGGCAGCTCTGGATTGCTAGTATCTCCTCACTGAAATAGCAAGCAACTTCTACTTGAATCCATATAGCTGGAACATACATAGGGGTTAAAAGGGTTCTGAGCACGACAATTAGTATATACAGCTTAAAACAACCTTATAGCTTCATTTGTCAAATCCGTCGACTGTAGCAACGTTCTTTAACCACTCGATGAAAAAGTTTGAACTTTTTGACATAAGGGTCGCCATAATGCTATAAACGGCCTCTTGCAGGTCGTTTTTGCTTTATTCAGTTCTATCTGACAACAACACATCTCCGTGAAATTGAAAGACCACCTGCTACCAGTCTTATCAGGTAAATGCCAGAGCAGAGCTTCCCCTCCAAGCCTGGCTGTACGCCCCGTAGTATATGACCTGCTTCGCTCCCTGAAGCCCTGGTTGAAATGAAGCGGCTTCGAGGCCTGGGTTACACAAATTAACAGATGACTGCCCCGGAAGGCGGGTCAACTGGAAAGAGTAGCTTAATACCTATCCTTTCCAATAGACCTAAAGGAAACAATATTAATACTAACGTACTATATTATTGAACCATGAATTGGAGAGAAAATGAAACAAGTATTCTTACTTTTGCTCCTAATCACAGGGTTCCTTCTTGCTCAGGTTCCCACTTACGAGAGCCCGTACTACCTTTACGCCGATGGAAGCCAGATTCTACTGACTCTTGGCAACGGGTCACCTCTTGTAACGGACTGGGACGGAGATGGTGATAAGGATCTGCTTCTAGGCAGGTACTCAGGAGGAAACATCCTTCATTACGATAATGTAGGCACCAATGATTCCCCGATACTCACGTACAGCGGGATGATGCAGGCAGGCGGGGCTACCCTTGCCGTGCCATATGGTTGATGCACCGGTGCTACGAATCCACAGGCTGTGGATTGGAATAATGACGGTTACACCGATCTCATCGTAGGTGACAGGGACGGTTTCATCAACTACTTCCAGCGCAATTCTGACGGAACCCTTCAGAGTGGTATGAAGCTTCTAAACGGCGGGATTACACTGGATGCCGGTGCAAATTCCGCTCCTGATTTTGTTGACTGGGACAACGACGGTGATCTGGACATGATAGTGGGAACAGACACAACAGCTCCGGTAAGGTTCTACGAAAACACCGGCACGGCATCGGCATATCAGTTCGACGGATTTGTGAACTTCATTGCCGGTGGTTCATCAGTCACACTGTACCGATCAATGCCCAGTATCTACGACATGAACGGTGACGGGCTGTTCGATATTGTCATGGGCGCTACCGACAAGAAATTCCATTACTTTGAGAACACAGGCACATCAGGCAGCCCTTCATTCGCAGCAGCTGTTCAGTTACAGTACCAGTCAGGCGGTGCTGCCGTGACAGAAGCCTCCGATAGCAGACTGGATTTATGTGACTGGAATGAAGACGGACATATAGACTTTGTTGCAGGTGACTACAACCAGAATACCTATCTCTTCTTCGCAAACGACGGAACTGGCATCGAGGGCGGCTATTCCGGAATAACTGTACCATCTGCATTCAGCCTCAACGGGAATCCGGTTGCAGGCACACTATCAATGAACATCAACCTGGGAGAAGCATCAAGTCCTATGTTCACCGTTTATACAATGAACGGAAGAACAGTACTTTCGCACAACGCCGGAACTCTCGACGCCGGCAACAACAATGTTCTAATTCCCATCGATCTTCCCAGTGGAGCATACATGGTCCGTTGCGATACCGGGAACATAGCTCTCACCGAAAGGTTCGTTGTTGTTAGATAACTGACAGAACTCACATCTAACGAGAATACCCCCGGGTGGTCCGGAGCCCGGGGGTTTGTTTCTGCGAAATCACTAACCTCTGCACAACTGATTCATTGACGACATAGTAATGAGATTCGTAGGATTTAAGACCGGTGAAAGAGAGATGATAACTGAAGTCAATACAGTATTAATCCTTGTGGCTACGCTGGCTCTGATGGCAGTCATCTCACTTGCAGTGATTCTCCTGGTCAGGCGCAGGGTCTGGCACCGAGTCGTGGAATCGGAAGTCACCACGGATTCGGAGTGGTCTCTCGGAACAGTATCCGAACCTTCGTTGAATGTCATTCTCTCAAGTGAGAATGGTGCCCTTGATATGTATTCGCTCAGGGTCTTACGACCATCAGCATCACCGGCTTTTATAGGCTTGCCGCACTGAACACTGAAGGCACTGCTGGAATCCTAGGTCTTTGCGGGATTCGGCATGGCCAGGAGGAATCCGTAGACTCTCCCGTTTCGCACGCGTTCTCCAGGAACTCTTTATACTCCCATTGATTTAATCCAGGAGGATGATCCGTCCTCCAGTGGCCTCGGCCAGAGTCTCGCAGAATTCGTAAGAACTATTATCAGTCCCGACGACCTTGATGAAATTCAGCGTAGCACCCTCGGGTAGTGCGGAGAGTATATCGGTACTCGTCGGTCGATCGGTTTCCCAGTATATCGAGCTCAAATCGCCGATGAATATGACGAAGGTCATGCATTCATCGTATGGAGGAATGCCGGATTCCGCGGCCATGGCCTGGAAGATGTTCTGAGCAGCTGCCGAAGACAGTCCACCGACCCATGTTAAGGCCTCTGCCTTGTTCGCCTGCGAAGCGGTCCTGAGGGAGCCGAAGCATGCATGCTGGCCGGAGGCATTGTTTATGATATCGAACCTGCAGCCCGGATCGAGTCTGGCGACCGCAGCGACTACCAAGGACTTCAGCCGCTCCAGGGTCTGTTCAGTACCGGAGGAACCACCCTGCTGCGCCTGGGTGCTGTCAGTGACATTAACAATGAGCACGATCGACTCGATCCCGCTGAAGAACTCGTCAACCGCCGCACCCGCTCCGGCTCCCGCGGCGAGGCTGATGGTCACACCCAGCACAAGTAATCCCCTGAAGGCCGTTCCACCTCTGCTCATATCACGATCCTCTCATTTGATGCAATCCCCGAGCGAACATAAGGAAACTTGATTTTCAACATTTCCGTAATAGCTTTCGAAATTACTTTTCAGTTCCAATATTTGTCGTTTCTCTCCCTGAAACTGACCATAGTGCCCGAAACACCAGCAGTCAAACATGCTGACAGATGTACACTAGAAACTCGGTATGCGGATGAATCCCCCCTTAGGTCGTATGCGTTAATTACTACCCAACTTCATATTAGTAACAGCGTCTTGCCATGGAATGTAATCCGGGCATGACAAGCAGACATGATTCTAACACCCGGAGAGCTGGCTCTGAAAGGGAAAAGAGATTGAGAACTACCTATTGTATATTTATAACATAATACGTATATATATAATAATTATCTATACTTATACGCAGGGAGCGTGAAGACATGACAGGCAGACGAATTCAAGTAACTGTGAATTATGCAGCCCTTCTTATAATGAATATCGCCTTCTATTTCGTATTTACAGGTGAGAATGCCTCACACATTTACGATGCGGTTGGTCTGATTTCCATAATCGTTGTGGGAGTTACATTCAGAAACGTTCACTGGAAAACCGGAATATGGAAACTCGCACACACAAAATCAAAGGATCTAGACGAGAGGGAACTCTCTCTTACTCACTGGGCTCTCAGTCAATCTTACGCCTGGTTCGCTGTTATCTGCCTTGTGATAATGTTTGCGTTTTCGCTTTCCAGTAGAATGAATATATGCCCACAGTACACCATCTCCATACCTCTTGTGGTAAGCCTGATCTACCTCTCTCATACTCTTCCATGCTCTATGATTGCCTGGAAAGCAGGGACGCTACCGGAGGGTACCGAATGAAAGCGAGAAGGATCTACAACAGGATAGCCGCGTTAAGACTGGAAAGGGGTATTTCCAGAAAAGAGCTTGCAGAGCGGATAGGAGTCAATTTCCAGACCGTGGGTTACCTTGAAAGACAGGAATACAATCCCAGCCTCGATCTTGCTATCCGGGTAAGTGAATACTTCGGTTTCCCAATTGAATTCATCTTCTCCATTACAGCTATGAAACCAATGAGCGAGGAACTGTACAACCATGATTCAGATAAGTTCTAACATCTGATAACCAGGTTTCAGATCGGTTCCGTGGAATGCCTCTCGATGACGATAGCACCCCTTATGCTTTCAAGCTTCCTTGATTTTTTACCTATGCCCCACACAAGGAGACTGATGTCCTCTCGACGGGCATCACGAAAGGTTACCATTATTCGACCGAAGCCAAGCATCCTCTCAAGGAGATCCTCAGTATCGACAACAGTGCTGATTTCCTCCCTGCCTATCTGCTGACCGCTCTCGGTTGGGCCCTTCTGGATGTTAACGTAGTTCGGCGTAAAGGCAACGTAGAAGAAAAGACCTCTTATCCAGGATACACCTATTGCAACGAGAAATATCAGGGCGAATATGAGATAAGCGACACCGTTCATGTCAGCGCTTATACCGCCTAGGAATGCCCAGAGATCGTCAAGCCAGTGCAGGTAGCTCAACCAGAGCACCATGCCGCCGAGGCCCAGAACCAGGAGGAGCAGCTCCTTAATTCCTGCATCGTATTCTTCTATCATGAAGTTAACCAGAAAGCATCCCAGCCATATTGCACCCATCGTGCCTGATGGTTCTTTTATGAGCAGTGACAAGACAAAGAAGATCAGGGATATCAATATCACCGGAAGGTAGATTACCTTTCTGGTCCATCCGAACACGACCAGCCATTCGCTTATATCCGTGTCTTTCTTCAGCTGCTGATCCATCCGGAATCTTGTTCTTATGCTCCTTCGCATTAACAGCCAGATGAAAAGTCCAATAAGTACCAGTACGAAGGGTGCTAAAAAGACTATTGTCTGAGCCGAAGTCCAATCACCCATCTGACTTCCCGACAAACAGGTTCCGGCTGTATACCGTTCCTGTAATGTGATCTATATCAATCATGGATACTAATTAACACTTACGGTATACGACTCCAGTTCCTCGGTAATAGTTGTTACCATCGCGCCTGCACTCTGTATAAACACGTTCCTTACTTTCCCCACGTTCCTTGCAGAATCCATGGTATTGCTGACCGTGTTACCTCCCTGAATCCAGGTTAACTGCATTTCAATGCAGTCTTCGAACGTTC
>JAGLOY010000111.1 GCA_023138735.1 Candidatus Aegiribacteria sp.
TGATCGATGAACCGGCTGCCGGGACAGACCCTCTCACGGGAGCTGCTCTTGCTGCATCTGTCCTTGAGCATCTTGCTGAATCAGGCTGCAGGGTTATTGTTACAACGCATCAGGGGCAGCTCAAGAGTTTCGCACATGGGAAAACAGGATTTTTCAATGGGTGCATGAATTTCCGGAAAGATTCGCTGGTGCCGGATTACACTTTTGTTGCGGGCATTCCTGGATCTTCTTTCACCCTTGAAATAGCAAGAAGAATGAAATTCCCGGATTCAATTCTCTCAAGAGCCCAGGAGTTATCAGGAGATTCTTTCCGGCTGGACAGAATGCTTGAGGAAATTACTTCTACGAAGAAGGAGGTTCGGCTCCAGCTGGAGGAGCTGACCAGGGAAAGGGAGGAAGGCAGAAAATCACTTGAAAAGGATGAAGCGGAACTTGACAGGGCCAGAACCGATCTGTTGCTTCAGAAGAGGAAGATCGAGAAGGATTACCTTGAACTGGAGCACAGTGTGAACTCAAAAGCAGATTCTCTTCTGGCCAGACTTGCAAAGTCCGAATCCCCCTTCGATCGGAGGGAGCTCAGATCGCAGATCAGAGAAGTATCCGCAGTATCCTGTGAGCACAAGTTGGAACCCTCTATTGACATGGAAAATGTTTCAGGGGATATAGAACCGGGAGATTGGGTTAATGTCAAGGGATGGAGCGGGTGCGGAAAAGTTGAAGATATCGGGAAGGATCAGGCCACTGTCATCCTTGGTAATCTCAAACTGAGGAAAGCACTTTGCGACCTGCAAAAGGTTCACCCGCCGGACGAGAAACCTTCTTCCTCAGGATGGAGCATTCCCGTTACCGCTGAAACTGAGCTGAATCTAAGAGGTATGTCCGCCGATGAAGCCCTTGCGGAGCTTGATCGTGCGATTGATGATGGAATCATCGCTGGTATTCCCTTTATAAATGTCATTCACGGCAAGGGAAAAGGTATTCTGATGAAGGCTGTTGTCGATACAGTACGGACAGATCGAAGGATAGACTCCTTCAGGCAGGGGAAACCCTCCGAGGGAGGAACGGGAGTTACGATCGTATTCCTGAATACAGCCGGAAAGAAATCACAATGAGCGGAACGGGCGGTTATTTCTCAAACGAATCCGTCGAACGTGTCAGGACTTCAAGTGATATAGTCACGGTAATCGGCAGATATGTCAGTCTGAAGAGGTCTGGTAGAAGCATAAAGGGTTTGTGTCCTTTTCACCGGGAGAAGACACCATCGTTCTTCGTCTCCCCGGAGAGGCAGATGTATCACTGTTTCGGTTGCGGGGCTGGTGGGGACATATTCTCATTTCTTATGAACTATCTCAGCTTCTCATTCACAGAAGCGGTTGAGGAACTTGCAACCGAAGCCGGCATAAAACTGGAAAGAACCGGAAGAGACACAACCAGAACCGATGTATTCAGGGAGATACTTGCCGAGTCGCAGAAATATTACAGGAAACAGATTTCGGGAAAATCTGGAACCTCTGCGAGGGAGTATCTCGAGGGACGAAAACTTTCTGAACGGATTATAGAAAAACTCGGTATCGGCTGGGCACCCGATGAAGGTGGGCTGGCAGAATATCTGCGAGGCATGGGGTACTCCGAGAGTCAGCTTATCGAATCGGGTGTGGCTCTGCGATCCACTAGGGGCAGCGGTATATACGATAGATTCAGGAGCAGAATACTGTTTCCTATCTCCGATAGGCGAGGCAGAATAATAAGTTTCGGAGGAAGATTGATAAAGGAATCCGCAACCGGAGCTCCCAAGTACCTCAACGGCCCCGATTCACCCATTTACAGAAAGGGTGATTACCTTTACGGTTACAGAGATGCCGCTCGTGCAGCGCGGGATCTGGATATGATCATTCTCGTTGAGGGTTACTTCGATCATGCCCGGTTTGTGGACGCTGGATTCGAATGCGTGGTGGCAACCTGTGGAACAGCCCTTACATCGCCCCAGGCTCGTCAGATGGGAGCTCTTACGTCTGTTTACATCTGCTACGACGGTGATAAATCCGGGCAGAGGGCATCTGTAAGAGCAGCTGAAATCATTCTTGAGCAGGGATACCTCCCCGGAATAATCGCTATTCCGCGAGGGCAGGATCCAGATGATTACATACTCGAGATGGGCAGAGAATCAATACTTGAATTGATTGGAAATGCTGATGATCCCATCAGATATGCCCTTGAGCTTCTTGGCGGCTGGTCCTCGGTAAGGGGTTCGGAAAAAAAGGTGAAGGTTGTGAAAAGACTTGTTGAGATCGCTTCCAGTGCAACCGAGCCTGTCATCAGGGAGACCTTGATAAGAGTAATATCCGAGCAGACCGGCTATTCTATGAGAACGCTGGAGCTTGAGATCAGTGAAGAGGACAGTAAAATCAGAAAACCTGCCGAAAGAAAACTAAAAGAAACAGAACTTAACAAGCGGGACAGCAGAATACTGGGTCTTATCCTTCTTTCCCCTGAGGGATTATCGAATCCGCTGATTGATTTCATTTCCGAAGATGATTTTCAAAGTGAATCAGGATCCAGAATATTCAGTGAAATCAAAAGACAGGCGGATTCCGGAATAGAGCGTTTTCAGCTTTCACATCTTGAGGGTAATGACAGTTCCATATGCGCTGGACTCTTAACGGTTTATCCGGAACAGACTGAACCCCAGGACATTCAAAGGCTGATGAAAGCAGTAAATAAGGACAGACTTAAAGAGGAGCGAAAACTGCTGAAATCGCAGCTGGATTCGACCGACAGCAATGACGATATCCAGGAGCTGCGGCGCAGGATTAGAGAGATAAAAGAGATAGAAAAGAAATTCTACAAGTAAGGGAGTTCCTATTACCGGTTGCCGTAGAAATCGTGATTGCTCGTCGAGTACAGTTTTCCTCCGGGAGCTTGACGTGGTTTCTCCCATGTCAGCAGAGGAGGAAAAGGATCTGATCACAGATCAGGAAAAAGTAAGATGCAATATGCTCGAATCCATCCTTTCCATTAAGCTTGGCCGTGATCAGTTTTTCGAGCCCCTGCTGGTGCTGCTGAATGGAGAAATCCCCTCAAAGAGAATGATCGACGAATCCTTCTGGGGTATTGTTAATTGCCGCCTGCCTGATTCGAGGAGAAATAAACTGAGGAAAATCCTCGGGAACATGAAAAGCCGTTATCTTAATCGAGATTCAGTACGTGATCTTCATCTTCTATGGCATACAGTGGAGAACATCGGCAGTGAGCTCTTTGAAGGGATTGAGAACTGCAGAGTGCTCCTCAATCGACGAACCAGTCTGATGAGTCTTCTGGAAGACGATACTATTCCTGTCGCCTCCAGGGCTGTTAAACATGAATCACTCCTGATACCTGACAAACCGAGCAGTTACCGGGCCTGGGAGCTTCATCCTGTCTTATCATCAATCCAGAATGAACTGGATCTTATGGAGGTGAAAAGAGGTTCTGGAATTCACGAATACTCTACCGCTGCTAAACGCTTCCAGGAAGCCTTTCGGAGAAACGATGATATCCTTGAACGTTTCGTCGAGGCGAATCTAAGGCTTGTGGTCTCCATGGTGCGGAAGTACTATCCATGCAGCATAATGGAAGAGATGGACCTTGTTCAGGAAGGATGCCAGGGTCTTATGGAGGCGGTCAGACGTTTCGACTACCGCCGTGGCTGCAAACTGTCCACTTTCGCTGTATGGTGGATAAGGCAGTATATCATAAAGGCCATACTCCAGCATTCAAGGCTGGTCCGGGTCCCTGTATCTGTGCTGAAAGAAGATTCTTCGATAAACAGTGCGATTGATGATTTTACACTGGAAAGCGGTCATAGACCAACCCTGGATGAACTTTCGGAATATATGGGTAGAGACAGGAACGAAATAGAACAGGTTTACCTCTCTACCGCACCGCTACTGTCTCTGGACCATACCGATGGAGAGAATGATGCAACGATAGCCGATTTCCTGGAGAGTCGTCTTCAGCAGCCTGATGCAGAGGCTGTACATAACGATACCAGAGAGAGGATCAATGCAGCGCTTGCTTCACTTTCGGACAGGGAGAAGACTATAATTACACTTCGCTTCGGACTTCTGGATATTGAACCGTGTACTCTGCAGGAACTGGGCAGAATATTCGGTATCAGCAGGGAAAGAGTCAGGCAGCTGGAATCCAGAGCTCTCCACAAACTCAAGGGACACGGGCTGCTTTCGACACTTTCCCAAAATGGATCGTCGTGAAAACCTTACTCTTTCTTGTTCTCTGGGCAATTCTGTTCTGCTCCTGTTCCGGGACAGGCAGCGGCAGCCGGGAGGATAACAGATTTGTTGTTCTGGGTCCGTCTCTGGTTGAGCTGATGTACGCTTCCGGTCTTGGCACTCGAATTGTCGGAATAGACCGATACTCGGATTGGCCGGAGGAAACCGGGAATCTGCCGCAGGTTGGCGGTTACATTGATCCATCGCTGGAGCAGATTGCCTCACTGGACCCTACTTCAATTCATATATCCGGCGAAAGCCCGGTGCTTCGGGAACTGGCTGAAACTCTTGGAATCCACTGCTATACTTACAGGTTCGATACGCTGGCGGATGTTTTTGGCTCCCTTGATTCCCTGGATGCCAGGTACGGCGCACAGGCGGCTGATTTCAGGGACGAACTGTATGAAAAACTGGACTCACTTGCAGCTGTAATGGAGAGCTCAGCTCCCGTTTCGGTAATGATAGTGATATATCATGAGAGAGGTTCGTCCAGCATGACAGTTGCAGGAATGAATACTTTCTTCGCGGATCTCCTCACCTCAGTCAACTGTGAGATGTCCGCTCCGGGAACCGGCAGCTGGCCTATGATTTCCGTGGAAGGTGTGATTGACCTTTCTCCGGATCACATTATCTGTCTTTATCCCGGAAAAACGGATACGACGGAAATAATGACCTTTGAAAAGAACTTCTGGATGGATGTGGGATTCGAATCCGACCAGGTTCATTGCCTCTTTGAGCCGTACATAATGATTCCCGGAGGAAGGATCGGCCTGATAGCTGAAAGGATATGTTCGTGTCTGCTCTGAGTATCCAAAATCTATGCGCTGGTTATGGAAGTAATGTGGTCCTTTCGGATATCAACCTTTCGATCGTACCGGGTGAGATCTGCGGACTGATCGGCCCGAACGGCGTCGGGAAAAGCACACTTCTCCGGAGCGTACTTCAGATCGGGGTTGATTACTCCGGTGAGATATCCATTTGCGGTAACAGGCTGTCTTCCCTTTCGACTAATCAGCAGGCCAGAATGGTATCTTACCTTCCGCAGAACTTCAACCCTCAGTCCCGATTGACCGTTGCCCAGACCGTTCTGCTGGGCAGACATCCATACAGAAGCGGATGGGCTCTGGATTCCGGGGATGACCTGGAAACGGCTGAGAAATGCATGCTTGAAACGGATACATGGAATCTGCGGAACAGGGTGTTCTCAAACCTTTCAGGCGGAGAGAAACGCCTGGTTCTGCTCGCTTCGGCACTTGCGCAGGAACCCGAGCTTCTCCTTCTTGATGAACCGGGTTCATCCCTGGATTTCAGACATCAGCTCAACATGTGGCTGCTGCTGAAAAAACTCTCCAGCAGAGGAATTGCCGTTCTTGTCAGCACACACGAAGTCGCGCTTTCCGGAAGGTACCTGGATTCGGTACTTATTCTGTCGGATGGAAGGTCCAGAGCTTTCGGCAGCCCCGGCAATGTTTTCACGACCGAGATACTGTCGGAGGTTTTTGATGTCGATCTTCTTGTATCGCAGGACAGTGCAACCCGTTCCTGGGTTATCGTACCCGAAATGAAACAATGAAAAACGGAATCGTCTCAAGGCCATCATCCGGATTCTGGATGCTGCTGGTTTTATTCGTAATCCTGGCAGGCGCTCTGTCGCTTCTCGCAGGTCCCATGGATAACCCTCCGGAATGGGTTATCATGAGACTCAGGCTGCCCAGGCTTATACTTGCTCTGCTTACCGGAAGCGCCCTGTCCATCTCGGGCTGTATTCTGCAGTCCCTGCTCAGGAACGACCTGGCAACACCATACACTCTCGGCATATCTGCGGGAGCCGGGCTGGTGGCAGGCTCTGTGATCGTCTCCGGACTGATCATACCTGTAATGGGCCTTGTAGCTGCTGGAACAGCGGGAGCTCTGCTTGCGGTTGCTCTGGTGTACGCTCTGGCGTACCGGACCAGGAGGGGAGATTACGGTTCGACACTTCTTCTGGCAGGGATCACTATGAACCTTGTAGGTGCCTCGATACTTCTCCTGTTCGAGTATTTCAGTGATGCTTCAAGGATTATGGAGATAGTTAGATGGATGATGGGTGATATGGCAGTTATCGGATGGGGCAAACCTGTCTTCCTCCTGCCGCCGGTGATACTGGGAATAGCTGTAGTGCTTACAAAAACGGGTGTCCTGAACCAGATTTCACAGGGCGATGATATCGCCCATACCAGGGGAGTTTCGGTGAACCTTGAGAGGAACCTGCTGCTTGCTGTCGCCGCTCTTCTTGCAGGATCAACCGTAGGGGTAGTGGGTCCGGTCGGTTTCGTTGGACTGATGGTGCCCCATATTATGAGGAGATTCGTCGGATCTGATTACAGATACCTTGTTCCAGCGTCAGCACTCGGAGGTATGCTGCTTGTCATTCTCGCAGATTCCATTTCAAGAGTGGTTATAAGCCCGGCGGAGCTTCCAATCGGCATAGTGATGTCTCTTATAGGAGGTCCCTTTTTCCTGGTTCTTCTCCTCAGGGGTGTCCGCTGAAAACAGCACGGTTGATTCCGTTATTTTTTGATGAACGGGGCGAACAGGTACTTGATATAGTCAAGGGAATCCTCTATCAGAAAGGGAACCGCCTTCGCGTAAGTATCCAGTATAACGATTGCATTTACGGGAGAATCCGCCTCGCTGGCTGCCCTGAGCCTTTCGGCAACCGAGTTATTCACTTCCTGAATGTTATCGTATATTTTTTTCAGCCCTTCGAGCTGAAAATCCGCTTCCCTGCCTTCTCTATGAATAAAATACTGTGCAAGAAGATAGGTTGATACAGCCCGGTAGACCGTTTCATCCCTGCTGGCAAGCGGAAGGTGAAAACGCGCCATCGGCTTGAAATACTCCGTATGCGGACAGCCGGATACTGCTATTAAGAGTCCCATCAGTGAACTCAGACCCTGCTGTGCTGAGGTCTCCTGAGATATGTGTCTATCCCTGGTAAAAACTTCAAGATGTATTCTGTCGTAAGATAGCACATGATCGAAATGCTTAACGATATCAACAATGCTCAATGCCAGAGGGCAGAACCTGTGACTCTCCTTATCGAGTGGACAGTTGGGACATTGATGAAAATCAAGTTCCGTCCATCCGGGAGGATTATCAGGAATTTCCGTCAACAAGCTGAGCTTTTCAGGGTCCAGCTTAACAAGGAACTCCTCGGTCTTATCGTCTGACAATCTGAAACGGTATTCTATAACTACACTATTCATAATTCCCGATCGGGTGCATGAATCCTGTGCTGCTGTTTTGTACTACTCTTCCAGTCTTTCCTGTTCCGCTGCCAGTGAATCCTCTACAACTTCAAGGTACTCCGACCATTCTTGTCTGAGGTCATGGATATCGCTGGTTTCCCTAAGACTTCTGATGATGTACTCAGATCCGAGCATTTCGTGGCCATACTGGGCGGAAATGTAAGTCAGTACCTGCATGTTCTGATCTTCGGTTGAGACCTGTCTTGAAAGTATTTCAGCAATAACGCAGCTGGTTCCAGTCATGAAAGGTCCGATGATCTGGAATTCAGGGGCAATAAGAGCCGCTTCAGCGAATTCCGCAGAATAGAGGAGTCCGCCTGCTGCATCCGAATCCATTCTGGCATTGAGTCTGATCTGCGCCGCTGTAATAGAGGGAATCGAATGAACCTGAAGAGATTCTGCTGAAGCGTACGATGCCAGGCTGACACCACTGCTGCGAATATCATCCATAATCTCCTGAGCTTTAATCCCTGCAGTTTCCCTTCTGATCGTATAAATGGCTGCTTCGAACAGAATACCGGAATCAAGGGCTTCTTCGTATATGGTAGTATCAGGGGGGAAGTACTCCAGTCTTCTGACCATGGTGAACGCAGGGTATCCGCCAAGGTAGGAAGGACTGAAAAATACGGGGCCTAATTCATCTCTCCAGAAAGTGTCAGATGCGAACGCTATCAGCTCTTCGGAAACGATGCCTGAGAGAGGGGTGTCTTCCTTAACCAGCATTTCCCCGAAATCAACTATGAGGAGAGAATCAGGAACGGCGGGAATGGGTTCAGCGAGCATGTCTTCCATACCCAGTTCCAGATCCCACATAATTCTTCTTATCGTTGAATACTGTGGCAGAAGCGGTATTTCCCAGTTCTGGAAAAAGAGGGTGTCATCCTGAACTGTCACTGAATCAAGTGTAAAGCTGATAGTGGATTCGTGGAGGGAGTCAAGAAGCAGGACATGATAACTTTGAATGGATGGATTCCCGGAGTACATGCTCAGGAAAGGTTCCGTTCTTTCTCCGGTTTCCATTCTGATGCTGTCCCCGAATACTGCCGCGATCTGGGATCTTGTGGCTACTATCTGCTCACCCGGAGCGGAATAGACAAGGGAATCGATTCTATTCAGGGTGAATTCCAGATCTGATTCATCAGGAAGAACCTGAACAGCGATATACCGCAGAAGAGAACCGGCTGGTCTGGTAAAGAAATCCGGTCTTGTTTTGTAGATTTCCCTCAGATACTCTTCATCTGGCAGGGGAGGTATAGTATTGATAACTATATACCTGGCTGTTATCTGTCCACGAGTGTCCAAGATTAGATAATCAACCTCCGCAAGGCTGGCCATGCTGACCATCCCGGTAGCAAGTGGGAATCTGAGGGTGCTGGCGCTCATATATGTCTGGTAGAGGTACTGCTGATAAACACCGGGCTGCTCTGATTTTATCATATCAAGATATTCTCTGGCTGTCATTTCACCCAGGTTCTGCATACCGATCTGAGCGATGAGCAGTTCCTCAGCCTGTTCCACCGTGACATCCTGCCAGTTGTGCTCTTTCATATATATTCCCTGAAGCTTCTGATCGATCAGACCCTGAAAAGCCTCCTCCGATATCTGAGCGCTCATGAGAAGCATCATGGATTCGGGATCAGGATTGCCGCTCCGTTCGAGCATTGAGCGGTACTGCTGACTCCAGGATTGAAGGGCCTGCTGGTATTCATCAGGCAGAATATCTTTACCATCCACCGTAGCAACAGGGCGCTGATATGGGTTTCGAGGAGTGTTGTCTCCTTCTCCCATACCCCATCTAAGAAAGATAAGGGCAACAAATATGACAATTGTAGCGATCAGGA
>JAGLOY010000112.1 GCA_023138735.1 Candidatus Aegiribacteria sp.
GCCCGGAGCTCTGCTCCGGGCGGTTCTTGTAAGGTGTATGACCTGTACGTCCGTGCAGTCACTCCACTGGAGTAGATAGTGTGTCGCTGCTGTAAAGTAGAGCGGGTTCCTCAAGTATCCGAAGGAGTGCGGGTGCCAGCCAGGATCTGTCTCTCTTCCTGCTGCCGGTCTGCTCCAATATGCCTTGTCTAACCAGGTATTCTATAGCCCGGCTGGCGGTGGATCTTGCAACACCCAGCTTCTCTGAAACTCCCGGAATAGTAACGAAAGGATTTCCTGCAAGGAGGTTCAGGAGACTCACAGGAGTTGAACCCGGAAATTCGGCTGCCAGAACACGCCACTGATCGAGAAGATCGACTATACGGCTGGCTCTGTTTAGTGCGTCATTGGACTGCAGAGCAATACCACCGAGGAAGTATTGAAGCCAGCGATTCCAGTCACCTTCCTCTGTAACAGCCCGCAAACATCTGTAGTACTCCGCCCGGCTGGCCTCGAAAAACGCACTGAGGTAAAGAAGAGGAGTGGGAAGGATTGCTCTGTCCACAAGGAACAGAGTAATAAGAAGGCGACCCAATCTCCCGTTTCCATCAAGAAAAGGATGGATGGCTTCAAACTGATAGTGCAATAAAGCTGCGCTCACCAGAGGCGGCAACGCCTTCTGCGTCATGAAAGCTGCCAGATCACCCATAAGCTCGTTCAGTTTTTCCGGCGGAGGGGGTACGTAGGAGGCTTCGAAGGCGGTTGATCCTGGAAGACCTACCCAGTTCTGAGAGCTTCTGATCATGCCCGGATGTGCGGCGCCTCCTCTTACTCCGTTCATCAAGTTGTAGTGCAGGTCCAGAATAAGATCAAATGTCAGATGGTCCTTTTTGAGTCTATGCAGGCCAAACTCGAGTGCTGCCACGTAGTTGCCTACTTCTTGCAGATCTGCCGGGCTCTTTTTCAGGATTGCGCCGGCATCTGCTGCAAGAAGCTCCCCCAGAGTAGCATGCGTACCTTCGATCCTGCTGGACAGCACAGCTTCACGGGCGATGAATGGACGCATAAGCACGTGGGGATTTGGAAGCCTGCGCCCCTCTCCGGCCAGTTTTCCTATTGCTCTGTCGGCATTTGAGAGAGTTCGGACCAGATCCGGTGTCCATCTCAGCTGAGGGGGGAGAGGATCGGGCATGAACGCATAATAACCACTGCTGGTTTTGAGTTTTCTTCCTGGCTGGGTCATAACTCCTCATAATGTTCGTATATCACCAAAACGAGCATAAGCATTTATGTTATGTTCGTCAAAGGTGATAGTCGATTCCGTTATGATTGAATATGTGAAAATCGAATATAGTGTATTCTTTTTATTAGTTTTCAGTTCTTCAGGGTGCCGGGGGACTTACTCGCCTCATGTTGACTCATGAAGTAATCTTCATGTATACCATGGTAATATCCAATGGATGGTAAGTCGTAGCTGAAAGATCGGTTTGAAATGGAAGCCATTAGGAGAACACTTATGAAAGCCTTCCTGGTTATTGTGGTTATTTACCTGGTTATCTGTGTATACATATATGTGAACCAGAGAGCTTTCATCTACTTCCCGCAGCCGGGGGTTCTCTTCACAGGTGAGACATCCCTGGAGATACGGAGCGGAGAGATCACTCTCCGGGGCTGGGTGTTGAACGAGGGCTGCGACGAAGCTGTCATATACTTCGGCGGAAACGCCGAGAGACCGGAAGTGAGTATCCCTGATTTCAGACATACCTTTGATAACCAGACCGTTTATCTGATAAATTACAGAGGTTACGGGGAGAGCGACGGCAGCCCCACTGAAGAAGGGCTCTGCGCGGATGCACTGGCGATCTATGACTTTGTATCACAGAACCACTTGGAGGTCTCCGTCATCGGCAGAAGCCTCGGCACGGGTGTGGCAACCTACCTGGCCTCTGCGAGAGATATAAACAGGCTGGTGCTTGTGGAGCCGTTCGACAGCATGGTGAGTGTTGCCCGGGCAGCCTATCCGTTCTTCCCGGTGAGGATCTTACTGAAAGATCGCTACGATTCCGGTGGCAGGGCAGGAAGAATCACTGCACGGACGCTTATCATTATTGCAGGCAGGGACGAGATTATTCCCGGCTGGTCGACGGAGAGGCTTATCTCGGAGTTCGACCAGAACATTCTGGACGTTGTCATCATTGAGCATGCAACTCACAACGATATACAGAACTATCCTCAGTACTACATGGTGCTGGGGGAGTTTATCACTGGCATGGTGAAGGAGGAATGAAGTGGCATCGGGAAGACGCAGATTTCGATAATGACGGCTGGCTGGATATTTTCTCATCCCATCATGATTTCTTCGTTTACAGCAATATCATGTGGAAGAACAACGGTGATGGAACGTTTTCCGATGTCGGTGCAGAACTTGGACTCTCAGCTGAATTCATAGGAGACTACTTCGGCCAGGCATGGGGGGACTACAATCTGGATGGTGACATAGATCTTTTCGGGGTTGGCCATATCGATAAATGGGTACTGTTCAGAAATGATCAGAGCACTACCATGCCTGCCAATTAAATAGTTCTGGAGCTGGAAGGGACCGTTTCGAACCGTAACGCCATAGGCGCGATCGTAAACGCAGACCTCGGTTCGTTGACCCTTACCCGGTCGATACGCGGCGGAGAGGGATACCACGATTTTCACAGCATGCCGATTGAGTTCGGTCTGTATGATGTTGAGTCAATCGGGTCCCTTGAGATCAACTGGCCGAACGGACTCGTCGAGACCTACACCGATATTTCAGCAAATCAGTACATCTATGCGATCGAAGGTGACAGCCTCTATTGCGGGATATCCGATGGTTCCCTGTCGGTCGCTTCCGGACGGTTATGGCTGAACTGCAGTCCCAATCCCTTCGAAGGTGTCCTTATTGTCGATTACTCAGGAGCGCCTGGGGTGACTGCTGAACTGGCGGTCTTCGATCTGTCTGGAAGGCTTGTCCGGTCGCTTGGAAGCAGTGCACTTGATGGTTCATTACAGAATACCGTATGGGGCGGCTCTGATGATGCCGGAGAATGTGTACCTTCCGGAGTGTATATATGCAGGCTTCTTGCGCCGTTTGAGGTTGTCATGCGGAAGGTTACACTGCTGCGCTGATTCGTCCTGACCGTATTTCCCTTCATTCAGGAGTGTTTTGATTTGAATTAGACATAATACTCCAGGATCACTATGTAAATACGTTAAGTATTTGTGTAACATGCACGCAGAGGGTTGCATGATTAGTGAATGTTCGGAGGCCAGGATTGCGAAGAGGCGATTCTGAGAGTATCTATTGCTCAACTTGGTATTGCCAGTAATGAGGAGGAGAGTTTGACCGGTCCACAGATATTCGTCACAGCTGTGCTCGCGGCGGTTATTGTGCTTATCTATTCCCGCAGGCTCTCCGCCCCTGTGATATTTATTTCCGCTGCAGCTGTTCTGACTATCGGGAGCATTATTACACCTGCTCAGGCTCTGGCAGGTTTCGCGAATGATGCCATAGCTGTGATGCTTATGCTCATAATCCTGAGCGAAATCATGCGAAGGACCGGTTTTCTCGAGTGGATATTCGAGAGGAAGATGAATATCTCCGGGAATTACAGGGCATTTCTGGGTCAGATGATGCCCTTCGTGGCGGGCAGTTCAGCATTCATGAACAACACTCCCATCGTAGCAATGATGATCCCATTCGTTGGTGACTGGGGAAAAAAACACGGAATTCCGGTATCCAAACTGCTTATTCCACTTTCATGGGCTGCAATACTCGGCGGTACAGTAACCCTCATCGGAACCTCTACAAACATGATAGTGAACAGCCTTGTTGTTGGAAGCGGTCATAAAGAGCTGCCTATTCTGGCTTTCGCGCCCGTTGGACTGATGCTCCTTACCGGAGGAATGATTTACCTGATCCTCTTCGCCTGGAGGCTTCTTCCCGCCAGAAAGAACCCCGCGGAGAGTTTTGCCGAGAGCCCGAGGGAGTATGTAACAAATCTCATACTCCAGCCCGGTTCATCTCTGGTTGGGAAAACTGTCGATGAGGCAGGGCTCCGGAATATCAAGGGACTTTTCCTGGTGGAGATAATCAGGGAAGAGAAGGCTGTCGCGCCTGTCTCCCCCTCGGAAGAACTCCATGCCGGGGACGAACTGGTGCTGGCAGGCGTTACATCCGCAGTGGCTGAGCTGGCAGGGAAATACAAGGGATTGAAGCCTACGGCTGGTTTTGAGCTGCCGGATCATGAGAAACTGAAAGTGATAGAGGTCGTTGTATCCTCCAGATCCACTCTTGAGGGTATTATGGTCCGGGAAACAGATTTCCGCGGCAGGTACAATGCCGCAATACTTGCCGTTCACAGGCAGGGGGAGAAGCTGGGTGGAAAGATCGGAGAGATCAGGCTTCGCTCAGGCGACCTGCTTCTGCTGGTGACAGGAGGGGATTTCGGGAAGAGAGTCGCCGGATCGGATGACCTTTTCGTGATTTCCATGATAAAGGAGATCCACAATATAAACCTGAAGAAATCCATATTCATCCTGGCTGCCAGTTTTTCATGCATAGTACTTTCTATACTGGGTCTGGTTCCTCTGTTCAAATCTCTGATGGCCCTTCTGGCTGTATTCCTGATATTCGGCATACTGTCACTTCCGGAGTTGAAGCGGAGCCTGAACATGAACCTGCTCGTTATCGCGGCATTCGCCCTTGCGGTTGGAAAAGCCGTTGAAATTACCGGTCTCGGGGCGCTATTCTCCGATACCGCTGTCCATATATTCGAGCCTCTGGGCACTGTTGGTGTTCTGGCTGCGGTCTACATTGTAACAAACCTTCTGGCGGATTTTATCACAACAGCCGCTGCGGCATCGATCGTGTTTCCATTCGCGGCCTCGGCCGCAGTATCATTGGGGATAGACGGAACGCCATTCTTCCTGGCGGTTGCCTACGGCGCCGCGGCGAATTTCATTACACCGATAGGATACCAGACCAACCTGATGGTTTATGGCCCTGGAGGTTACAGATTCAAGGATTTCATGAAAGCGGGACTTCCTTTGAAGATCATCTGTGCCGTTATTGCCATTGGAGGCCTGTCCCTTGTTTACGGACTCTGATCTGCCGCCGGTACTAACCTATCGGGGAGTTGACAATCAGGACAATTCTCTCTATGAAATATGGTGAAGTTTGCCGTTGTATGTTCATAGCAAGGCATTCTAAAAAGGGAGGTAGCTTATGATTCTTATTTTTCTGATGATCTCTGCCCAGACACCTATGCTCCTCGATGGAGATGTACTCGCATCGAACAGCATTGTTATTAACGAATTTATGTCACACCCGAGCAGCTCCTGTACTGAAGCTGACGGCGAATGGATAGAGCTCTATAACAACACCAATGACTGGATCAACCTTTCAGACTGGGTTCTGAAGAATAATTACGGCGAGGAAATAACCCTTTCTACATACCTGCTTCCTCCCGACGGCTATTATGTCCTGGGGGCATGCGGAGACGAAACCCTTAACGGTGGCCATACACCCAATTATGTGTACAGCGGCTTCACCATTCATGAGTCCGGCAGTATTTCATTATTCAACAGCGCCAGCAACCTGATAGACGAGATCGAGTACGACAGCAGCTGGCCGATTCAGCCCGGTATCTCATGCGAGAGGATTAACCCCGGATGGGTTTCCAACAATGCATCAACATGGGATCTTGCAACTCTGAGCTTCGGCAGCGGAGACATGGGAACACCGGGTATACAGAACAGCGTTTATACGAACTCGTTTGCTCAGAACAGCTGGGCTTTTATAAAGGCTTTTGTAGATTAGTCTAGACTGAACGGAAAAAATTCTTGAAAACATTCCTGCTGGTGATTCTCGCCACAGCGGCGGTTTCTCTTTATTCGGAGGACCCTCTGGTTGTCTTCTTCATCGACCCGACCTTTGCTGAGTATTCGGGCGATGCTATTCTGGTCTGTACTCCCGGAGGCAGGAATTTCATTATCGACGCTGGAATGTACAGCGGCTTCGACCCGCCCTGGGATTGCGGTCTGGAAAAGGTTCTTCCTCTGCTGGACAGCCTGGATGTAACTTACCTTGATGGAGCTGTTGGAACGCATCCCCATGCCGACCATATAGGAGGGATGATATCGGTTTACGAGACCCTTCCTGTTGTAACCGCTTACGATTCAGGCTGGCCCTATGCGGCAAGCTGGACCTATGAAACCTACCTTCAGGCTATCTGGAATAACGGATCTGATTACGTTACTCCCCGCAGGGGAGATTATCTGGACTGGGGCCCGGAGCTCATAGTGGAAGTTATTCACCCTGTTGACCCGCTGTCACCCTCCAATGCCAATAACGCATCCATCGTAATCCGGCTAACCTACGAAGAAGTATCTTTTCTGTTCACAGGAGATCTGGAAACGAACGGTGGCGAGGACGTGATTCTGGCAGCCCTTGCAACAGGAGATATTGACGATATTTCTGCAGACGTACTGAAGGTTGGACACCACGGCTCACATACTTCTACCTGTTCCGGGTGGCTCTCTGCAGTGAATCCTTCAATCGCCGCCATATGCCTTGGTGCGGGAAATCCCTACGGACATCCACACGATGTAGTACTAAACAGGCTCAACGCCAGAGATATTACTATTTACAGGAACGATCTGAACGGAACTTTCTACCTCTCTTCCGATGGTGAGGGTGTTTACTTCAACACAATGCCCCCCGACAGCGGAGGTCCCGAACCGATCAATGAATTCGCCGTCTACCCAAGCCCAGCCACTTCGCAGGCAACCTTCGCCTGGAACTCGGAAGACGTTCAGCACTGCAGCATTGCTGTTTTCAATCTGAACGGCGAAAAAGTATTTGATGTCCAGGCATCGGGAGGGACATATGTCTGGAATTTAAGTACCGATGCAGGAGTGGTTTCCCCCGGGTTATATGCAGCGGTCTTCAGAACGTCGGGAGGTGAAGTATTTACAGAATACTTTGCTGTCTCGCGCTGATCCCGTTTGCTGCGGCTTCGTTCGCAGGTGATACAGGTACGGCTGACCTGCTCGTCATATCCGCTCCTGGATTTCCATCGGTTATGATGCTGGGACCTGCGGGTAAGGCTCTTGCAGCCGGCCCTGAATCTGTAACAGGTAACCCTGCGATGATTGTATCCGGGTTTACGGCTGCTGGTGGCAGGTGGAATCTTCAGACAACAGGAATTTCCGTGGCGGGAGGGTTTTCAGCAGGATCTGACGTGAGCATATCTGGGGGACTGATTTACCTTGGCCGGGGAGGAATACTCCGCCGGGATGAAACCGGTTCAGTTACCGGAGAGTATTCATTCGGAGCAGGCACCGCTCTTGCAGGAGCCTCGTTCCCGCTTGCATCCTGGCTCAGAGGCGGGATTTCAGCGGGAGTCTCATGGGAGAATATCGCTGAACAGGCAGGTACCGGACTGACCTGCAGCGCAGGGCTCAGCGCTGATTTCCAGAATGGCATGAAAGCAGGCATCGCGATATGCGGGATCGGACAGGCTCCATCCTGGAACGGCATCAGGAAGAATATGCCTACCGAGGTTTCCGCTGGCGTAAGCTATCCGCTCGGATCGCTGCTTACCGGTTTCGCCGGAGGCAGGATTGGATTTTCCACTTCCGATGCCTTTGGAGGCGGTCTGAAAGTTGAATATGCAGATCTCGGTTTTTCTGCTGGTTACAGCTATGCCCCGGGTGAGGATGAAATAAGCGGATTCTTCGCTGGGGCGCAGTACGTCTACACCTCCGAAGGTACCTACACTATAGAGGCGGCCGTTTCCCGGAGAGATGATCTGGGCTGGCCGGTCTACGCAGGGATCTCAATCTCGCTTTAGAATTAGTCCCGGACTATACCATTTATCCGGTCGGCTTCCTTCTGAAAGAGTTCACGGAATTTCATGGCCAGCACAGGGTCATACTCGGGGAACTCATCGGACCCTACTCTTGGTGTCCAGTAGCCCTCCATCTCCAGCCACTCTGCATGTGTGAACCCGTTTTCAGCAATGACGATCATATGATCTATCTTAGCCGAAGGATCAGCCGGGTTCTTTCGGAGAGCCATCTCAGCATGCACTTTTGAATACTGCTCAAGACTGCCGGGCTCACTGCCGCCCCGGTTACTGGCCTGTGCAGCTTGGAAAAGCGGCATGAATGCCATAGCCGTTTTTCCCATATCGGCAGGATCCTGCATTTTAGCGGTAAAGTACTCCTTTGCACCCTTCCAGTCCTCAGGGCTGACTCCCTCTGCAAGTGCGATACTATTTTCCTTTTCTAAATCACCACCTGTGTCTGCCATCAGGGCGCAGAGTTTGGCGTACAGCTCAAGAGATACATTGACTTCATCCATTTGAAACCCCTCTCGAAGTTAGTGTGTTCTAACCGTAGTCGATTCACAATTAACCGGAAGTCATGCCCGACTCCTAAAATTCGGTGGCGGAGGAATAATCTTCAAGGTTGTAGTTTATAGAGCGGCCGGGCATGGGCAGCCTGTCAAGAGGAACCCCGGACTCCTTAAGGAATTGCTCGGCAAGGGAGCCGTGGTAATCGGAGAAAACTGCTATTCGTACTACTCCCGCTGACAGAAGAGCCTTTGCGCACGTTGTGCAGGGCATATTCGTTATGTAGGCGGTGGCTCCATTAATTGAAATACCGTGCCTTGCGGCCTGGGCAATTGCGTTCATCTCAGCATGATTCGTTCGAACGCAGTGATTATCGACTATCAGGCATCCTTCATCATCGCAGTGCTGCAGGCCCGGAAGAGAACCGTTGTATCCGGTGGAGAGAACGTACTTGTCCTTAACCAGCACACACCCGCAGTGCATCCGCGGGCAGGTTGCCCTTTCGGAGGCGAGCATGGCGAGTTTCAAAAAATATTCGTCCCATGATGGTCTCACTGAAGCCCCCTTCGAAAGTTAGGAATTCCCGCATTGTGGAGAATGATTCAACTATTGAAAGGCGTAGTCAAGCTGGAAACCGAGTTCCGTTCTGGAATCGCCTTCGGTCTCTTCCCAGCCGGATCCGAGAAAATCGGCATCCTCGACGATCTTCCTTTCTATAGTTCCCCTGAGAAAAAGCCCCTCCGACACTTCAGCGGAAGCTCCGCAGAAGAAGAGAAAGGTTCGATTGTACAGAGCGGTAGAACTGAAAACTCCTGGAAATGAGGAACCACCCGCGTAAACTCTGGAATTGTATCCGTCTGTTGAGCATGCAGCGCCTCCCATATCGAGTGTCAGCCAGTTCCGGGGAGTGTATCGGAATTTGAGCTCTATCCCGACCCCGGTTTCAGATGAATCCTGAGGGGTGCTGCTCCATCCGGCTATCTGGATCCTGGTTCTGATCTTGAGTCTGCTCTGAGGCTGCCAGCTGCTGCCGAGCCAGCATCGAAAGCTTGCCTCATCCGTCTCGGTTCTGGTTCTGATGCCGGTATAGGCCTCCATACTCCAGGGGAAACGGTACTCGGCTTCAAAGGATGCAAGGAGCAGGCTGCTGTCCTGGTTGAAATAGGTGCCTGTTCCCGCCTTCAAAGCCATCCTGGGGAAGGCCTTCCATCGAAAGCCGTAGCATATCCCGATGTCGCAGTCCCTCGATACGGGCGGTGAGGCTCTGTCCGATGGATAACCGGGAGGGTTGCGCAGCACCGTGAGCATGTGTCGAAAGTTAGAGAATTCCTGAGAGAAGGAACCCCAGGCCGCAACAGCGGTGCCGGAAGAATCGAACCCAGCCGCTGCTTCGCCTGATAGATTGAGGGAGCCTATGTTTACGTTCCAGTCGGCTCCGCCCCTGAACCAGTCATGCTCCGGAATGTTGTTACGTGAGGCAGCGGCGGCAGTAAATCCCAGGTGCTGCCATGAAAAGCGGACCGCCGCCAGTTTTTCCGCGTTTGCGTTCCTGCCCAGGATTTCAGATTCGGTGCGGTGGTACCCGCCTGCCAGGGAGTCCAGCGGAGAAAGAGCGGTCAGAACAGAAACATCCATCCCGCCGATTTGAAGCATTATACCGATTCCCGTAAGGGGTTCACCCCGGCAGCCCCAGGGAGATGTGGCTGGTTCAATGCGGTTCCTTGAATTTGGAGGTTTGTAAAGGGATAGCTCGTTCAGGCTTGAAAACTGTCCCGGGAATGACAGGATCAGGCCGGTGCCCAGATCAGCCTTCAGCCACCCGATGGAGACTGAACGGACCGGATAACCTTCAGGCGTCCAGGATGCTCCTCCGGCGATGATGTCGACCCACTCCTCCCCCCTTGCCTTGTCCATAAGAAGGATGAACTTCCAGATATCAGACTGGTATCTGAACCTGCTGTAGAAATCGAATTCGTCTCCGGTGTAGTAATTCTCCAGCGTTCCACGGCAGCCAGGGATGCGCCTCTGAAGCCTGAACCGGAGGTCCCCCCCGGCGGATGCAAGCCCCGGAAGCATGAAAAATGTGAGCAGGATGGAAAAGAACCTCATTCCACCACAAGGTATTCGCTGAGGACCTGGAGGATGGAGGGCCCTATGCCGGGGACATCCGAGAGGTCGCTGACGGATGAAACAGGACCGTGCTGACGAAGCCAGGAGGTTATCGCGGAGGCTTTGGATGGGCCGATTCCCGGTATTAGCTGCAGCTCTTCTTCCGTTACACTGTTAACATCAATGGGAAATTGGGTATCCGGCTGATCATGCTGGTCTTCCTCAGCGGTGAATTTCAGCACTGAAGGGCGGGAAGCGCAGCGGCCCCAGCATAGGGCGATGGAATGTGTACCTGGAAGGCGGGTATGCTCACGGTATCCGTATTCCATGCTCAGCGTTGAGAGTGACAATTCAAGGGCTGCCCAGAAGCGCACCGGGTCGGTCTTGATTCCTGTTGCGATACCAAGGTTTGGATGCGGATTGAATGCAGTATGAAAGCAGTATTCGACATCAAGCTCCTCCTGCCTGCTCACCCCTGCCGCACAGGTTACATTCTGAACAGGAACCACACCGAGCGAAAGCTCAAGAGAGCGGGGAACTGCAGGGTCGCCTGAAGCTCCAAGCTCTGTTCTTAATACACCCCTGAACAGTGCAGTAGAAAAGAGCCCCTCAATGGGAGACCACACAGCGGAAACGTCGGCCGATGCACCTGTTGCGCTGCTGTAACCGCTTATCTGAAGCCTTCTGATGGAAACGGATGCTCCTACCACGACACCGTTTATAAGTTTCCATGCGCCGCCGGCCATGGCGGTTGCTTCAGTGTAGGAATTGTCTCCTGATAATGAAATAGCTGCTCCGAGCGCGTAACTGCTGAACATGAGGCATCCGGCAACGGCGGTTCTATCGAGCCTCTTCAGGGAATACGGGCGCGAAAGGGAGGCTGCTATACCATGCCCCTCCAGCAGACCTAAGCAGGCTGGATTGGCAGTAAGCACCAGAGGTGTTCTGGGAAACAGCGATGACGCAATGCCGCCCTGCAGCCAGGGAGACTCGAAAACTGGTTCGAATGCTGCCCTGCAGCAGAAAACTGAAAGGACAAGGAGAATCACTGAAAATCTCATATTAAGAGTTTACGCATTAATCGCATGTATTTCAAGTGGTCAAAACAGCAAGGTTGACAATCGGACAGTAAAACACAAGTCTATCATGTTGATTAATTGTATAGCCGGTTAACCGGCTCAATCCGCACCATGGGAGAATGCAGATGCGTTCTTGGAAAGACGCTCCCGCGTTGCAGCGGGGCAGGTGCAAGCTTACGCATCTGGCCTGCAAGGTGTTAGAGAATAGATTTCCAGACTCAAGTAATCCCATTGAGGAATGGCTTCCGTCTGCACCGGACTGGTCACGCGAATTGCCGGACATTGACATACTTCAGCGTGAACTGAAAGCACTCAGAAAACGCGGCGGAAAAGTGGTTCTTTACGGGCACGACGATATGGACGGCATCACCGGCATCTATATCGGCCAGAGGATACTCGAGGGCTCCGGATTTAGGGTTGTACCCTTGATGCCACGGAGGGCAACCGATGAATACGGCCTCCTTCCCGAGAGGATGGATGGAGTTCTGCTGCCGGGTGACCTTCTGTTGACTGTTGATTATGGATGCTCAGCCGTACGCGGCGTTGAATGGGCAATTGACCTTGGTGCCAGAGTGGTTATAACCGACCACCATACGCTCGTTCACCCCCTCCCGCCGTCCCACGGAATGATCAACCCTCAGAGAGTGGGTCCTCCCGCAACGTACCTGGCCGGCTGCTCAGTTCTTTACGCAGCTCTTGTTTCCATATTTCCGCGCTGGAACAACCAGCCTGAGCTTCTAACGGCGATTGCCCTTGGAACGGTATCAGACCGGGTGCCCTTTCTGGGCTGGAACAGGTACCTGCTGGAGGAGTTCAGAAAGATCGATATCGGTGAGCTTTCGGGCGGACTGGCAGTGCTTGCTGAAACATGGCCCGCCAGGGAGAGGGCCTGGACAGGCTCCATGGTCAGGCATGCCCTTACTTCGGTGGTCGGAAAAGGTGAAGATTCGGGTATCGATATCCTCCTTGATTTCATGAATGATGATAATTACAAACTGTGCCGCAGAACCTGGAAGCGGTTGAAGAAGAACAGCAGACGAAGGGCTCATTTGCTGTCGGAAGTATTCTCAAGGGCTATTCGCAGGAGGGATGATCAGGCTTCTGCCTACGGTATGAACCTTGTCTATCTGGATTATATCCCCGATGGGATGGGGGGAACCCTCGCGAGTAAAATGACCAGAATAACCAGCCGCGGCACCATTATAGTATCCCCGAGAAACGGAAAACTTGTGGGTGAGGCACGCTCCCACGGAGACTGGGATATGGCCGGTTTCCTGGTGAGCATGGGAGATGTGTTCACCAGTGCGGGGGGTCATAGAATGGCAGCTGGATTCAGCTGCGAGGGAACATCCTGGAGAGAGCTGAGGGAGCTGCTTCTTTCTAAGATGGTTGAGTATCCGGTGGACCCTGTACCTATGCCGCATATTGACCTTGTGGTTGACGAGCTTCCCGACCCTGCTGAGTTTCTCTGCCTTGCCCCGTTCGGCGGTAAATTCCTTCCCCCGGCGGTCAAGAAGGGAACGATGAGATACCTGATGAACATCGGGGAGAATTCCGTGAGCTGGTTCATAACGGAGGAAAGCGGCGATTAGTGTTGATTTACTTAAGCATCCTTCTATCAAGCTTCTTTGGGTTATATGAATGATTCCTGAATGATAAGGAAAACCGGCAGAATTGATCTGCCGGTTTCTTCTTATGGTTTGTCTGTTCTATAGGATTATGTCGTCGTCGCCTCTTGGTTCGATCTTGAAGTTATCGCGGGCGTACCAGAGCAATCCTGTGAAACTTGAAATGGGATCACCTACAACCGGGACGTAGGTGAAATCACCCATTGTGCCGGCGAAGCACTCTCCACTTCCATCATCGATGGCCCATGTATAGTAAGGCAGTCCGATCTGTGTTACATCGACATTGGAAACGTTCACGAATACGGATTCCCACTGCTCGGGATTAATCGATGTTGCAAGATCACCGGTAGGGAACTGAACTGGATCAGGAAGAGTGTGGCCGGTTGAATGAACTACATATGATATCGGGTACTTGAGCTCAGTCATACCGTAGTATTCATCGACAACACCGGTAACAGTTACACTGTCACCTCTCTGCAGACCTGCGAGATCGTCGCCATACATAAGCAGACCACTCCAGGGACCTCCGCCTGCATCGGCCAGAGCACCGTAAGTCGAACCTGAAACAGCTGTATAATCATTCGGGTCAGCGGTTACTATCCCGGTGACGCTGACAGTCTGTCCGTTAAAGGGTGAATCCGCCTGCTGCCCCTGGATCTCGTAGCAGGTGTAGGCGCTTCCTCCTCCTCCACCGCCGTTTATGGTGATATCGTTGTTGTCCCGCGGTTGAATGCGCCATTCATCGTATTCGTAGAAAAGCGGGCCCTTAACATCAACAGTGTCACCTACCGAGGGTTCCGTGATATTTCCGCGAGTGCCCATATGGCAGCTGCCGCTGCCGTCATCGATCTCGTAGCTGTTGGCGTTGGCAACGAGAACAATCGCGTCGGTCACCGAAACAACGACACTTTCGTACTGTTCTTCGCAGGCCTGGGCGGTTGTAAGCTCGATTGCATCGGGGAGAGTATGGCCGGTTGAGATAACCTGGACATCTGTAGGGAAAGTAAGCTCTGTTAAATCGTAAAACTCATCAACGGTTCCGGAGATAGTGATGCTGTCTCCCCTTGTGAGTGCCGCTACACTGTCTCCGTAAATAATAAGCCCGCTCCAGGGACCGCCGCCTGCATCACTTATAAATGCGTACGCACCGGTGGTGGAATAAAGCTCATCCCCGCCTGTGGTTACTATACCCGTTACGGAAACTTCCTGACCGTCGTATGGGGATGATGACTGCTGTCCCTGGATTTCGTAGCAGGTGAGGTAACCGCTGCTGCTGCCGGAATCGGCGATTACAACCTGTACTTCGTTGCTCCATGAGGTGTTGCTGCCGGTATTTCTCGTTTGTACAGCGTAGTAGTAGGTATCTCCCCATCCAAGACCAGTATCACTGAAGGTGGTGTCCGAAGCGTTGGATGATGTTCTGATCGGGGTGGAAGGAGGATTGCCGGAGATTCCCGATGTAGTTGATCTGTAAAGGTTGTACTCGGAGAAATCGTTGTCCGGGCACATGCTCCAGGCTGCGAAAACGGTGTTGGTGGTTCCCGAAGTGGCTGAAAGAGTTGAAGCTGTCGGATCACTGCCGGGGTTTGCAGGATTTTCATCGTCTCCGCAGGAAACTGCAATCAGGATAGCTGTAATGACGATAAATGGTATAAACCATTTTACATTCTTCATTTGCGAAAAATCTCCTCTCAATAATTTGCTGTGTCAAATCAATAACACCGAAAAAGAATTAAAGTTCGAGCTGGCGTTTCAGCAGCTTCATGACCAGATCTCTCAGCTCAGGGTCTGATCCGTCTGCAAGATCGATATTAAATGAAACTGTGATGCAAGGGCTTTCATGCTGCCCGGCAGGAGCTGTTGGCTTTGCCTTGTCAGCGGATTCACTCTTCCTCTTAGGTTTTGCAGGTTTTTTCACTGCTGCGGCCTTCTTAGTCGATTCCACAGTTTTCTCCTCCGGATCGACTTTGGAGAGCTCCGCCAGATCGCAGAGAACCTTGAATGTCAGTATCATGTAAGCCACGTTGGGATCGGAGTCACCGGTTTCGACCCTGAAGAATTCCATCAGCACAGAACCTTCCTCCTGATAAGCATTCGGGAACTGCTTGAAGAGGGATCCGTACGCTGCTTTTACAGAATCCCTGAGGATCTGTGGAGCCCGCTCGGGGTGAAGTGATTTCTTCCAGAGAGCTGAGGGTTGTCCGTTTTCATCAATGAAGCCCAGGAAGAGAAGGAGCTTCAACAGTCCGTCGTCCACCTCCCTTTTAAAACCGAGACTGACTAGGTAATCATGATCAACAAGTTTAGGAGGATCAGTTTTGCATACCGTGCTGAGCAGCAGTTCAATACTGCCGGGGTCATGTAAAATCGGAAAATCCATTGTCTGCCCTTCTGCTTAGCTAATAGTTGTTCTTCAATTTATAAACCATAAAAGCAGTTTACGCTAGCGGACAATGTGGCTTGGTTTCGAACTGTTACGCATCTGCTGGTACTACCGATACAGTTAAGTGTGTACCCTCAGTCCAGAGGATGTTCTCCGCCCTTGTTACATTCATCATATCATCCTGAAGCATGCGGAGTCCGATGAGGTCTTCTCCCGGCACCGTTATCTCGATAGCTTTAAGAGGGGCTGCCATGCTCAGATTATTCTCGCTCTTGAATTTTCTTGCTCTTTCGATAATCTGCAGGCTCATGTCACCATACTTCAGTGCCTCTTCATCCATGAAGTCGGGGTCTGGCCATTTTGCGAGGTGAAGGCTCTCGTGCCCTTCGGATTCCCTGAAAAGCGCCTGGTAAAGTTCCTCTGTTACATGAACCAGTACCGGAGCGAAAAGCCTCAGTGAACCATAGATTATACGGTACAGGGCATACTGCGCCGATTGTTTTCCAGCTTCGTCTTCATCCGAGTAGATGCGCTTCTTTATAATCTCAAGGTAATTGTCGCAAATAACCTTCCAGAAGAAATATTCAGTTTTCTTCATGGCCACCGAGTATTCGTACTCTTCCATACCGGTCGTCGCCTTCTGCGCTGCAATGGTGAAGCGGGAGAGTATCCATCTGTCATAGGGTTTCAGTTCCGGCTCAAGCGACGGATTGAAACCCTCCAGCTGGGAGGCTGCGAATTTTACGGCGTTCCAGAGCTTCGTTACAAGGCGTCTTCCATCACCCAGAACCTCTTCACTGAAAAGAACATCGCTGCCCAGCTTTGAGCTGCATGACCAGTAACGCAGTTCATCGGCGGAATACTGCTCAAGAGCGATGAGAGGATCACCTGAAACTTTGCCTTTGCTCTTTGACATTTTATTGCCGTCCGGATTGAGAGCGTGTCCGCTTATCATTACATCACGCCAGGGAATATCATCGAAATGGAGGTGAGCCTTGGTGATGGTATAGAATGCCCAGGTACGGATAATATCATGCGCCTGCGGCCTGAGGCTCATTGGCATAAGGCCTTCCCTCGCATCTTTCTCTCCCCATCTGGCATTAATCTGGGGTGTAAGGGAACTGGTTGCCCATGTATCCATTACATCCGCTTCGGGTCTGAATGAGGTTCCTCCGCAGCTCCTGCAGGGTTGCCCCGGACTATCCTCAAGGGGGTCTACCGGGAGATCCTCCTCGTTTGCAAAGAACGGTTCTCCGCACTGTTCGCAGAACCATACCGGGAATGGAACACCGTAGTAACGCTGCCTGCTGATACACCAGTCCCACTTCAGGTTTTTTACCCAGTGGTCGAATCGTACCTGGAAGTAGGCCGGATACCAGTTAACCTGATTGCCGCACTCAATAAGCTCATTCTTCCTGTCCAGTATCCGTATGAACCACTGCATGCTGACAAGGTATTCAAGAGGAGTGCCGCACCGCTCATGAACATTTACGGCATGCTCTATGTTCTTATTGTCTTTTCTGAAACCCTCTTCGATAAGCCTCTCAACAAGAACCTTGCGTGCCTTCTTCCAGTACATTCCCTGGAGGAAGCCGGCAAGTTCGTTCATATGCCCTCTTCTGTCGAGTACTATACGCAGGTCGAGTCCGTACTCCTGCCACCACTGTATATCGGTGGTATCACCAAATGTACAGCACATGACGATTCCACTGCCCTTCTCAATATCAACCTTCGAGTCCCCGATTATCTCTACCTCATGGCCAAAGATGGGAATTGTTGCTTTCTTTCCTATAAGGCTGCTCCATCTGCAATCGGAGGGATTTACAAAGACGGCAACGCATGCCGGCAGCAGTTCTGGCCTTGTTGTGGCTATGGTAATCGTTCCGCTTCCGTCCGTGAGACTGAAATCGATATCATGAAATACGGCGTGGTAATCTCTGTCTTCCGTTTCAGCCTGAGCCACGGCGGTACCGCATTCAGGGCACCAGAGGGTAGGAGATTCCTTCCGGTATACATAACCCTTCTCGTTCAGGTCCAGGAAGGATCTCTGGCTGATTCTCTGAACCGGGGGATCGATAGTTGTATAGAGAAGGTCCCAGTCACATGAAAAGCCGAATCTGGTCCAGAGGTCTCTGAAAACCTTCTCGGCTTCCTCGGTGACTTCAAGACAGAGTTCAACGAACTGGCTTCTCGGCATATCCTGAGCTTTTACATTTCTCTCTGCTTCTGTGAAACGTTCGCTGGGAAGGCCGTTATCATCGAAGCAGAAGGGGTAGAATACCTCCATGCCCTTCATTCTGTGGTATCTGGCTATAACCTCAGCCTGGACATAGCTGAAAACATGCCCCATGTGTATTTTTCCCGAGACGGTTGGCGGAGGTGTGTCAATGGAGTAAACCGGTTTACCGGAATCACTCCTGTATCTAAAAATACCTCGTTCGTCCCAGAATTTCTGCCAGCGCGGCTCCGATTCTTTGGGATTGTACCGTTTTGCCAACGTCACTTGCGGTTCCTTTCGTTCTCGTGAGAACATTATCAAGCATATTGCAGAGAGCACGGAAGATAATCCTGAAGGGGTTGCCGAACAAGTGTCTAACCTGCATCTTCTCCACGATATGGAATATTGCATATCATAGGATGGTTACCAGTTTGATTACTCCGGAGGAGGAGAGAGGAATTGTGAACGCACCGCGATCGGAAGATCTCAGGAAAATAATCCCCTCTCTGCTGAGTGGACTGAAAGGTATCATCAGCACCAGCGCAATTGTCAGCATCGTTTCCGCTGAAACAGCCTCAGTACAGGAAACGCTTGCTGAACTTGAGGAAGACGCGTTTGTATGCAGAAGGCACGAACACCATGTTGAAGGATGGACTGTTCCGGATATAGCCGGGTCGAGTCCCGGAACCCCGGATGCAGAGAAGTGGCTTGAGAGATTGTGTGAATACGTTCTGTCATCTCCCGGGGCAACACTTCCAGAGATAATAACAGCACTTGAAAGCGGACAGCTGTCCATGCGGGACAGGGTATTCCTCATTTTAGGGGGGATGCGCCAGGCTCGCGAATATGGCGAATTCAGGTTGCTCTCACATTTTCTGAGTGAGATCATGCGTCCGGAGGAAATATATCTGACCGTACAGGAAGCAGGAGAAGTTCTTTCGGCCTTTGAACCGCGTAAACTCAGGAATGTTGCATGCGTTATCGCAGTTGCGTTCATAGAGCGGCATCTTTCCATATTCGAATCCCCCCGCGAAAGAGCAATGGCACTTACTCGGCTTGGAGAGCTTGAACTGCTTGAGAACAGGCTCCTAAAAGCTGAAGAGCACCTGAAAGAAGCCCTGGAGCTGAGTATGGAGACGAATACCGGTGAGTATATCCCGGCAATACTGAGCAGCATGGCTGAGATCCCGAGGGATTTCGAAGGTATAAAGGAAATGGCAGCCAGGGTAGAGAGGGTGATAGACTGGCTGCCCCGGATACACGATAATGATGTTGTGGTAAGGATACTGGCCACTGCAGCGACCGTTCTGGCCGGATTTAAGATGAACGCAGCTGCTGATAGGACGATTCTTTCCGCCATGACCCATGTACCGGTGGTTACCCCTGAAACCCAGCAGATACTTGAATGGAACAGAGCAAAGGTTTACATTGCGTCTGGTAGAAGAAAGACTGCCATGACCATACTCCAGCGAGCCCTGCTGCTTGCAGAAAGCGTGAATGATCAACTGGCGGTTATGGAGATACTGAACATAATTGTCTTCGAAATGAAGGAACGCCCCGGCTATAGCATAAGAAGCCTTATTTCAATAATGCGGAGCGCTCTGCAGAGGGCATCAACAAGCGGAACTCTATCGAACAGGCTGTATGCCCTCGATCACTTGGCGGATATGTACACAAGAACATTGCAGGTTGGAGAAGCCACTGCGGTTGCGCGGAGAGTTTCTGAAATCGTGAGATCATCGGAAATGCTCCGGGATGAACCCCGTGCGTCATGGTGTGAGGCTTATCTGGGATTTCTGACGGGAGATGAAAGATGCCTCGGTGGTGGAGACCTTCTTCTGCCGGGTACAGATGATTTCCTCAGATCCCTTGCAGAGGGTACGGAACCCGTTTCCGGGGCCGGGATGATTTCCGATTATCTGTTAGCTTCCTCTGGAAGCGGTTCGGTGCTTTACGCGCTGATTCTTGCTTTGGAAGCGTATTCATGGGGTTTTGAAAGGGCTCATTCCATCATTGCCACAGCGCTTGATTCGTCTTACAGTAAGTTTTCTGAAGATCCTTTCCCGTCCTGGAAACTCTGCATAAGCGGTCTCCTTGCTTCAAAGGACAGCCATGCGGACGATTTTTTCCAATCGGCGCAGATTCTGGCAAGACAGCTGGACAGCCTCTTGCTTGTATGGCTTCTGCTCCGATGCAGGATGAAGCTCAGCCTCGATCGGAGTTTCAGGGAAGATTCCAGAATGTCTCTCATGCTGGCCGAGCTGGACGAGCATATAGCCGGTCAGCTGCCGGGCAGTACCAGGGACGAATTCATGGAAAGAACTGGCGCAGACCGTCGCTTGGGCAGGCTCAGAACTTCATCCTCCTGCCCGAAGGGAACCCTGAGAGAAATAAGGGATTCCCTTTCGGATAGGTTGGAAGATGAATCCATAGATGCTTTCAGAAAGATCAGCGGAGAGTCTAACAGGATATCTTCCCGTTCGGAGATCAGCGCCAGCCTTGAAGCTATGGGTCTCCTGGCTTCAGCGGACAGGATACTGGCTCTGCGGATAAAAGACAGCAACATTAGCATAATTGAGGGTTATGGCCCCGGCAGCTGGAGGCTTCCGTGCATAGAGGCTGAAGAAGTGATCAGAAAATTCCCAGGGGAGAGAATCACAATAGATAATTTTGGTAAGAACCCTTTCGGCAGCAGAAGGTACATGATCATTCCTGCAGAGAAATCTGTTGTTCCGCCTCAGATGCAGAGAAGGCTGGATTCTCACTACTCTCAGCGGGAAAATTACCTGCTCATCGAGATGGATACCCCGTATGACAATATAGGCAGAGAATTGGATTTCTTTATTGAATCTCTGAGCAGGCAGGTGAGTTCGGCACTCCTTCTCCGTGACAGGGAATCCATGGCTTACATTGATACCCTTACCGGCTCAGTCATCGGTTATTCATGGACTCAGAGACTGCAGGAGCTTACGGACGATGATACTTCTACCGCTATTCCACCGCTATCTGTTCTTCTTGTGGATGTGGATGGTTTGAGAGAGATCAACAGACTTTTCGGGTACAAGGCAGGAGACGGGATACTGAAAAGCGTTGTCTCCACGATTAAAGGAGTACTCCGACCCAACGACATGATAGGACGATTCAGGGAAGACCTGTTTGGTGTGTTTCTCCCTGAGACGGGAGAAGAGAGCGCCATGATCATCGCTGAGCGGATCTGCGGTGTTATCGCCAGCGCTGAGATAAGACCCGACAGGGTACCGGTTACCGTCTGCATCGGTACCGCTTCGTACAGTTCTTCCGCGGACAGTTCAGAACTTGTTATCACCCGGGCAAGTGCAGCCCTGAACATGGGAAAGAGCCGGGGGGGCAACATGGCTGTCTACTGGTCAGCTGAGGAAGAAGCATTGGATCCTAATTCGGGAGTACTCACTCTTTTTAATACCGGTGATCCCGGCTGGGATCATTCTGTAAGCGTTACATTACTGGAATTGCTTACAACGGAAAAGCCTTCGCTGGAATTACTTGCGGAAAGACTCAGGAATGCTATGCGGAGCGAATTTGTCTATCTGGAAGATGGCATGGGAAACAGTTCCATGATCGGAAGCAAAGCTCTCAGAAAGGTTCCGCAAGAGATCCATGAGAAGCCAGGGGACGGAGTATGTACACATTTCGGAATACTCGGTTTTTGCGATACCCTTTCCGTAAGACTGGCGTGCGGAGGCAGGCTTATCTCGGCATGGGACAGCAATGAGATTATATCAGGAAGTCTGAAGAATGTTTTCAGGGCTCTGGCCGCCCTCGCGGATCATCTTATCCAGAGCGGGTCTGTCATTCCCGGACATCCGCCTCCAGAACGGCTTTAAGGAAACGACCCGTATATGAATCCTTGTTTTCGGCCAGCCGGTCAGGTGTACCCGTCGCTATTATCCTTCCTCCAGCGTCGCCTCCATCTGGGCCAAGGTCCACTATCCAGCTGGCGTTCTTGATGACATCCAGGTTGTGTTCGATAACTATTACAGTGTTTCCCGCTTTGACCAGCCTTCCGAGAACTATCAGGAGTTTCTTTACATCATGAAAATGAAGGCCTGTGGTGGGTTCGTCCAGAATGTAAACCGTATGGGCTGACCCCGGACGAGACAGCTCCTTTGCGAGCTTGATCCTTTGTGCTTCACCCCCCGAGAGAGTTGTTGCCTGCTGTCCAAGCGTAATGTAACCGAGGCCCACATCGTCCAGTACTTTCAGAATGCGGTATATGGCGGGGATTCTCTCGAATTGAACAAGAGCTTCGCTGACGGTAAGATTCAGCACTTCAGCGATGTTCAGCCCTCCATATGTGACTTTCAGCGTTTCGCGGTTGAACCTGCGGCCGCCGCAGGTTCTACACTCGATAAAGACATCTGAAAGGAAATGCATCTCTATCTTAATCACACCTGCGCCTTTGCACTCCTCGCACCTGCCGCCCTTAACGTTGAAACTGAATCGACCGGGTTTATACCCCCGGATCTTCGCCTGGGTCGTCTGAGCGAACAGTTTTCTTATCAGATCGAAAACTTTTGTGTAGGTTGCGGGATTGGACCTTGGTGTCCTTCCAATGGGATCTTGGGAGATGTTTATAACCTTGTCCACGTTCGCAGTACCTTCAAGAGAGCCGAATGGACCGGGACGGAGTTTCAGGGAATTTCCGGTAGCTGCAGACAGGGCCGGATAAAGGGTCTGACTGATAAGGGAGCTCTTGCCTGACCCCGATACCCCCGTAATACAGATGAACCTTCCAAGAGGAATAGTGAGATCGATATCTTTCAGATTATGAAGGCTTGCCTTCTGAAGTCTAAGAAAACTGCTGGCTTCCCCGGAGGCAGGTACAGTTCTGTGAATGAATTTTCTTCCGGAAAGGTAGTCACCTGTAAGTGATTCCTTCGATGACATTATTTCTGCCGGGGTCCCTGCTGCTACGATGTTTCCTCCGTGAACACCTGCACCCGGTCCGAAATCCACTACATGATCAGCAGCCAGAATAGTATCATGATCGTGCTCCACAACAAGAACGGTATTGCCAAGGTCCCGAAGTTCCACAAGAGTAGAAAGGAGCCTTAAATTATCTCTCTGATGTAGGCCGATAGTAGGTTCGTCCAGCACGTAGAGAACACCTGTAAGACCGCTTCCTATCTGACTGGCGAGCCTTATCCTCTGTGCTTCTCCGCCCGAAAGGGATGGTGACGCCCTGTCCAGCGTAAGGTAATGAAGCCCGACATTAACCAGAAAATTCAGCCTGTTGCGGATCTCCCTCAGGAGTTCTGCTGCTATCTTCCTCCTCCAGGGATCAAGTTTAAGATCGGCATAGAACTCATGAAGCCCATTGACCGTCATGGAATTCAATTCATGAATACCTTTGCCGCCAGCAGTCACCGCCCTTGCTTCCCGTCTAAGCCGTGTTCCTCCACATTCCGAGCAGTTCGATTTGTTGAAGAAGCTCTCGTAAAACTTCCTTGCCGATTGACTGGCTGTTCCGCGGTAAAGCCTTTCCAGTCTTGGTATAACGCCTTCCCAGTTTGTCTCCCATGTCCCGGTGCTGTTCCTGGAAGACCAGGTAATGCTGATTTTCCTGCTTCCGCAACCGTAGAGGATTTCATCCTGTATGCTCTGAGACAGGCTTTGCCACGGAGCTCCCAGGCTGAAATCAAGTTCCCTTGCAAGCGCACGCGCCAGATTCTTTCCGTGACCAGAGGGTATCCCCCAGGGGCCAATTGCTCCATCTTTTATGGACAGCGCCTTCCTTGGAACTACCAGCAGGGGGTCAACCTTCAGTTCGTACCCCAGCCCTGAGCACTCCTGGCACATCCCAGCCGGGTTGTTGAAACTGAAAAGCTGGGGAGTGAGGTCGGGCATGCTTATACCGCAATATGCGCAAGCGCTATGCTCGCTCATCAGGGTTTCTTCCCCCGAATCTGCATTGATCACCGAGAGTACACCCTCCCCTTCCCTCAGGGTTGTTTCAACGGAATCCATAAGTCTGCTGGAGATACTTTCCTTGCACACTATTCGGTCGACCACTAAATGGATACTATGCTTTTTTCTGCTGTTCAGTTTGATATTCTCCTCGAGACTCCTGCTCTTTCCGTCGATAAGAACGCGGACGTATCCTCTTCTCCTCAATGCTGGGAAGAGTTCTGCATGAGCTCCCTTTCTGTTCCGCAGCAGGGGTGCTGTTATCAGAAGTCTGGTCCCTTCTGGGAATTGCAGAATTCTTTCAACCATCTGTTGCGGTGACTGGCTTGATACCTTCCTGCCGCACTCGGGGCAATGGGGAATACCCACTCTTGCGAATAGAACCCTCATATAATCGGAGATTTCCGTCACAGTCCCCACTGTTGATCTGGGATTGTGGCTTACCGTTTTCTGTTCAATAGATATCGCCGGGGAAAGCCCTTCGATGCTCTCGTAAAGGGGCTTTTCCAGCTGGCCCAGGAACTGCCTCGCATATGCTGAAAGCGATTCAACGTACCTTCGCTGGCCCTCTGCGTAAAGAGTGTCAAACGCGAAGGAGCTCTTACCCGAACCGGATACCCCCGTAAGAACAACAAGCCTGTTCCTGGGGAATTCCACAGTTATGTTCTTCAGGTTATGCTCCCTGGCACCCCGTACGATTATTCTATCCACATCACTCTTTCCGTGCTGGAGTTACCTTCGAAGTGCTGCATACAACCATATACTATACAAGATACGAGAGGGCTTGGAATGTGCCACAATTGCACGCTCTCTGTACGCCATCCGGAAGCGATCCGCTTCGCTGGGTTGGTAAATTATTGCAGGACAAGATTCTGCAGGCAGAGGTGTTTTTGGCACGATGATTGCTCGAAAAGTATTCGAATTAATACCCGGACAAACCGGAACTGATTCGGGGCTCATCCGGGTTTTGAATGTTCAGGAATAGCATTTGGAAGAGAACATGAGAGGATAATTATGGGAAAGATAATCGGAATTGACCTCGGAACCACAAATTCGTGCGTGGCAGTTATGGAAGGTGGTGAACCTACTGTAATACCCAACGCTGAAGGCGCGAGAACAACACCTTCGGTAGTCGCCTTCACTGACAAAGGAGAAAGGCTTGTAGGTGTTGTAGCCCACAGGCAGGCAGTTGCAAACCCGGAGAATACTATATTCTCGATAAAGAGGTTCATGGGATGCAAATACAGCGAGATGACAAAAGAAATCGAAAGGGTTCCCTACAAAGTTGTCGAGGGAAAAAACGGTGATGCCTGGGTGGAGATACTGGGTAAGAAGTACTCCCCGCCTGAGATATCGGCAATGATCCTGCAGAAAATGAGACAGACGGCAGAGGATTACCTCGGAGAAAAGGTTGAAAAAGCGGTTGTGACCGTTCCAGCGTATTTCAACGACAGCCAGAGGCAGGCCACCAAGGATGCCGGTAAGATCGCCGGGTTGATAGTGGAGAGGATCGTAAACGAGCCCACTGCAGCTGCTCTTGCCTATGGCCTGGACAAGGAATCCTCCAACAGAACAATTGCTGTATACGACCTCGGTGGAGGAACCTTCGATATTTCAATACTCGAAATAGGTGATGGTGTATTTGAGGTCAAGTCGACCAACGGCAACACTCATCTGGGTGGAGACGATTTCGACCATGCCATTATTAACTGGATGGTTGCAGAATTCAAGAAACAGCAGGGAATCGACCTTTCCAAAGACATGATGGCTCTTCAGAGGCTCAAGGAAGCTGCTGAAACAGCTAAGTGTGAGCTTTCAACAACGCAGAGTACAAACATTAACCTTCCGTTCGTCACAGCCGATTCTGCCGGAGCGAAGCACCTCGATATGACCCTTACAAGATCAAAACTCGAGCAGCTGGTCGATGACCTTGTGGATAAGACCGTAGAACCATGTAAGATAGCACTGAAAGATGCCGGTCTGACCCCATCCGATATTGACGATGTCATTCTGGTCGGTGGGCAGACCAGGATGCCGCTTGTTCAGAAGAAAGTCACCGAGATATTCGGCAAGGAGCCTCACAAGGGTGTCAACCCGGATGAAGTTGTTGCAGTAGGGGCAGCCATCCAGGCCGGAGTACTTGCAGGTGATGTCAAGGATGTACTGCTCCTCGATGTTACTCCGCTTACCCTTGGTATTGAAACTCTCGGTGGAGTTGCCACACACATCATTGAGAAAAACACAACGATCCCCACAAAGAAAAGCCAGGTATTCAGCACCGCTGCTGACAATCAGCCTCAGGTTGAGATCATCGTTCTGCAGGGTGAACGCAAAATGGCAGCAGATAACAGGACTGTTGGAAGATTCGTCCTTGATGGAATTCCACCGGCTCCGAGGGGAATACCGCAGATAGAGGTGTCATTCGATATTGACGCCAATGGCATTCTCCATGTCGCAGCGAAGGATAAGGCCACCGGGAAGGAACAGAAGATCACAATAGAAGCTTCCAGCGGACTTTCCGAGGATGAAATCGAGAAGATGCTGCGAGATGCCGAGGCTCATGCCGAGGAAGACGAAAGGAAGAAGGAAAAGATCGAGAGGCGTAATCACGCCGACGCTATGATCTTCGAAATAGAGAAGCAGATGAAGGATTACGGAGATAAGGTAGCTCCGGATGACAAATCGAGGCTCGACTCGGCGGTTTCAGATATGAAAAAAGCTCTTGAGGGAGAAGATGACGATCTGGTAAACCAGAAATACGACAGCCTTCAGGAAACATGGAAGCAGTTCGGGGAAGCCTTCTACAAGCAGCAGCAGGCTCAGCAGCAGGCTGCCGGTTCGGAAGGACAGACAGGGGAGGCTGCAGGAACAGCCGATTCTGGTGGAGACGATGCCAACACTGTCGATGCTGACTACGAAGTAGTTGATGACTGATGGCGGATCCAAGAAGAAAAACGATAAAAAGTAGGAATGGAACCTCCGCAAGGAGAAGAGTTCCTGTTTCGGAACCACAGGAACAGAAGAGCAGCATCCTTGAAGTCCCGGAAGCTGAAAACATGATTGAAGAAACAGAGATTGAAAACCACGAATACCCCGACAAATTTGAACCCGATGTCGTCAGACTGCAGCTTCAGGAAAAACTCCTGCGACTTCAGGCGGAATTCGACAATTACAGGAAACGACAGGCAAGGGATTTCAGGAGGCTCTGCGAGCAGGGTAAGAAGGAGCTGATAAATGAGCTTCTCGCAGTTCTGGATAATTACCACAGAGCAGAGCAGCTCGTAAAAGAAGGGGGTCATTCCGTTGAGGAAATAGCGGATGGCCTGATGAAGACGTCCGAGCAGCTGGTCAGTATCCTGAAACAGGAAGGACTTGATGAGCTGGAAGTCGCCAAGGATGACCCCTTCGATCCTAATATCCATGAAGCCATGCTCGCCGAAAATAGAGAAGGTCTTGATCAGGATACAGTTCTGGAAGTCTTCCAGAAGGGTTACCGTCTCCGGCAGGATCTTCTTCGCCCTGCAAGGGTCAAGGTTGGCAAACCAGTTTCACCTTCCATGACCGGAGAACAGTCTGAAGACGAAGGGGGAAAATAGAGCAAAGTGAATAATGACCTCTATTCGATCCTTGGAGTAGGTGAAACTGCATCACAGGCCGAACTGAAGAAAGCTTACCGAAAGCTGGCCAAGAAATACCATCCGGATGCAAACCCCGGGGATAAAAAAGCTGAGGAACGCTTCAAGGAGATTTCCGATGCATACGACATTCTCGGCACCACAGAGAAGAGAGAAAAGTACGACCAGATCCGGAAGGGCGGCGGTGATTTTTCGTGGAGTGACGCTGACGGACAGGCTGGAAATTCTTTCGGTGACGGTGGCCTGGCGGACATTCTCCGGTCCATGTTTGGCGGCGGCGGTTTCGGTACTGGCGGTGGGTTTGGCCAGAGAAGAACCTCAAGACACACCGTTGTCGTATCTGTTCCATTCACAACCGCAGCCATTGGAGGAACAGTAAGAGCAAATCTGGAAATGCCATCCATGTGCCCAGTATGCATGGGAGCAGGCGGCTCCGGTGAGAAAATCTGCAGTCAATGCGGCGGCTCGGGAAGAGTACAGCAGGGTCAGATGGTTATGCCCTGCCCAGGCTGCTCCGGCGAAGGAAAAACTTATACAGACATCTGTTTAAAGTGTCACGGAACAGGCTCAGTCAATTCTTCCGAGACTGTAGATATGAACATTCCGGCAGGTTCGGATGACGGGTCGGTGCTCCGTCTTGCAACACCTTCTCGGAAGACAGTCATGGTTAAACTCAGGGTCACTCCTGATAAATTCTTCAGGAGAGATGGCAGGGATATTCACTGTACGGTGAAAGTTACAGCACCCCAGGCAGTTCTTGGAACAAAGCTGAAGATACGCACCCTGGACGGCAAGATCGTTCTGAAGATCAAGCCCGGAACCCAGCCGGGAACGGTTCTGAGAATTTCCGGAAAGGGAGTTCCTTACAGAGGAGCAAAAGGTGACCAGCTGGTTCATGTGGAAGTCTCGCTGCCAATATCCTTATCGGAAGAGGAAAAGGTTAACTGGGAGAAACTTGCAAGTCTGAAAACTTGATGTGGATACCGCTGCATATTGTTCGGGCAGGTGCGATTCAGTATACTTGACACCGATACTAAGGAGATTTCTTTGAACTACACATATCTTGCGCTGTTGATACCGGGATTCCTGCTTGCAGTAGCAGGATTTGTTATGCTGGGGAAGAAACTTCATCCGGTGATCACCGGCTTGCTGTTCCTCATAGGAATAGCCGCTCTTATCCTTGGTGTCCTTCTAACGTGCGTGCCGGATTTCTTCTCCGGCTAGTAAGCATACCCGTTATTCCAGTAATCCGAGTTTCTTAAAATTGCCGACGAACTCCACTACCAGTTTATCATCGGGAAAAATATTGAAGGCTTCTTCAGCTACCGATGCAGCCTCTTCCAGGGAATTGTCCTGCACAAGCTGACGTATTCTCGATATGTACTCATCGCTGGGACTGGATTGTATCTCTTTCGAATCACTGACTTCAGATGTTGGGGAAGAAGTTCCAGACGTGTTTTCAAGATCAGAAAGCAGTTCATCAAGACCTGCTGAATCAGGCCACATATCGAAAGCCTGACGTGCCAGACTGATTGCTCTTGTAGTTTCCCCTAAGGCAAGTCTCTTTCTGGCTATCTGGATGAGGTTGGCTGATTTGATCTTCATTTTAAGAATATCGATCCTCGATTGGACCTCGGGATTGTCAGGATCTAATTTTCTGGCTCTCTTCAGATAGGCGATGGCCTTTTGCTGGTTGCCTTTATCGTATTCTCTGTCTGATACTTCAAAGAGTTTAGTGAGCTGATCCTCGGGAGGCATCGATTGTTTCCTTTCCTGGTTGTTTTTAATAGCTTTCACCTCTGGTTCTGGTTCCTCCTCAGGTTCTTCTTCCACTACCCAGGCTTCCTCCAGAACTTCTACCTGTTCCTCAGGCTGTTCTTCCACTACCCAGGCTTCCTCCAGAACTTCTACCTGTTCCTCTTCAGCCTGTTCTGCTACCGGGACCTCAGGGACAATTAGCGGTTGGTCTTCAGGCTCTGTGATCAGCTTTTTCCTGCCAATAGCCTGTATTACCTGAACAAGAACCCCGTTGTTATCATCAACATTGACAGCCTTCTTCATGAACTCAAGGGCTTCTTCCCTCTTGTCCTGAAGGAGCTTCTTCTTGGCTTTCCTGACAAGGCTGGCGATAAGCTTAACGTTCTTATTCAATAATACCTCCGAAGATTGGCACAAAGATAATACATCTTCGAACCTTTCGGGAACCATGGCAGTATATCCACAAGGATTGCCGTTCACAAGTGCTAATTGGGACGGAGAGTTTTAGGGGTCGTATCTTGAATTTTGGCATTCGTTAATGCTTTAACAAATCAAATGCCAAAATTC
>JAGLOY010000113.1 GCA_023138735.1 Candidatus Aegiribacteria sp.
TCCTTCCATCCCAGACAATGGAGTGCTGACCAGTTCCAAGCTCTGAATTCTCAAGTGTTCTGACAATTCTTCCTGACAGATCGTACACAATTACTGAAGTCCATCCCGGATCGGAAAGCTCGAAAGATATTGATGCCGTGGAGTAGAATGGATTCGGGCTGGCACATAGAGCAAGCCTGGTGGAAGGTTCAAGGATGATTCCAGTTTGCGTGACTGTGAAATTAATGGTATCTGCTGCAACAGCAGCACCTCCATCGAAGGAGGTCACTATTAGCTCATTAGGGCCTACATTAGCATAGAAATAATCTTCTTTGTAAGTGTACTTCAGACCGGTTCCGAAGGCGTAGAGATTACCATCCAGGGCTGGGATGTATAGAATCCCATCAGTGATGGAAGGGCTGCCATGGAAAGTATTACCAGTTGTTCTGAAGGTCCAGACGGTATCTCCAGACGTACAGTCCAATGCAATAACTCTGGCACTATCGTTTAAAGAGAATTCACCAAAGAACACCATCCCGTCAGCAATAGCAGGAGATCCATGTATTTCATAATCCTGCAACCAATTGAAAACACCAGCTAATGAATTTACTGAAGCGAAAGGAGGATTCATACCACCCACGTAGAGATTACCGTCATGATAGGCGGGAGTGGCATCGATCTCAGATCCGAAACCGGTCACCCAGATACTTTCACCATCAATCGCATCTATTGCACGAAGCCCATCCGTAACTCCCCCAATGTAGATGACTTCATCTACAACTGTTGGAGAGGAATCCCAATAACCATAAGGTTCGTCCTCATTCTGCCAGATGATGTTCCCTGTTTCAGAGTTTAGAGCGTAAAGCGGACCCGGTCCACGAACATCGGGATTACCTAGTGTAGGAACGAAGATCTTGCCGCTCCAATAGGTCATGCAGCTAACAGACATCCCATAGAAATTCTTCTCCCACAGTTCGAAACCTGTCTCTGCTTCAAGGCAGTATGCCCATGTGGACATTGGATTAATACTGCTTCTGGCACAGTATACCCTATCGTTTTCTACAACAGGTGTACTTCCAGATAGATTGGCATCACCGAAAGCCCAAATTCTCTCACCTGTCAAGGCGTCTAGACAATAAATAGAATCACTGGCAGTATAGAGTCGTCCATCTTTGACGGTGACCGCATCATCTGTGGAACCGATTCCAGTGAACATCCACTCCACCTCGCCGGTGACGGCATCCAATGCAAATAGAGTATCTCCACCTACATTCTGCGGGTAGTAAACTAATCCATCGACTACTACAGGTGTTGGAAACTCGTGGTCAGTTCCTGTAATAGGAGCTGTCCAGAAAATTGTGTTGTCATGCGGAGCGGGAGATTCCGAAAAGCCGTGATGCAGGTCATTCTGCATGTATGTATACCAGTCTGTGTTCAAGCGAGGTATCAGGACTACGGTCTGCCCGTTAAGGGAGTAGTGTACCGAGTCCGGTATCTCGTTCTCATTCTCTACAATGGCTCGGAGGGGGAGCCAGTCTCCATCGTAGGTTTCTCCGTCAACAGGTTCAGTTATTGTGAGACTGGTGGTGGACATCAGGATTGCTGTGAGAATCATTCCGATAGCCATAATGCCCTCCTATTACATTTCCATGACAATGATATTCTAAATTCTCCATTTGCTTGTATTTCAATACCTTAATAAGTATACATCTTCGCTTGAAGTTGAGTCAAGGATAGTAATCAGACTATAGATAACCTCCTCAACTGTCTTTCAGTAACCAGTTGTCTGCTCCAGTAATCACCCATACCTTGAATCTCCAGCTTCTTCTCCCCCGACATTTTCAAAAGAGAAAGCCACTGTGTTATTCGGGCTGGTGAGACTCCATGTCTTTCTGCAAGCTGCTTCCGAGTGAGGTTATTATTAACCAGTTCGTCATGCAATTCCTTAGCATATATGACCGGGTTGCGATATATTTTTCTGGAAGTTTTTCTTCTATTGGGGTAATTGACTATCCCTGTAAGGAATATAATTGATGAAAATAGGGTTCTTTTGGTCATTGGGTTGAGGCGCCATTTCAAAATTAGGCTCTACCCCACCGATGAGGGCACTTCTATCTCAATAGACACATACCTGTGGTTTCAGAAATCCCACCG
>JAGLOY010000114.1 GCA_023138735.1 Candidatus Aegiribacteria sp.
GAAACAACCTCACCATTCTCTTTCCTTCCATCCCAGACGATGGAGTGCTGACCAGTTCCAAGCTCTGAATTCTCAAGTGTTCTGACGATTCTTCCGGACAGATCGTACACTGTCACTGAAGTCCATCCCGGATCGGAAAGCTCGAAAGATATTGATGCCGTGGAGTAGAATGGATTCGGGCTGGCGCATAAAGCAAGCCTGGTGGAAGGTTCCAGATTGATTCCAGTTTGAGTGACTGTGAAGTTAATGGTATCTGCCGCAACAGCAGCACCTCCATCAAAGGATGTCACTATCAGCTCATTAGGACCTACATCAGCATAGAAATAATCTTCTTTGTAAGTGTACTTCAGACCGGTCCCAAAGGCGTAGAGGTTCCAGTCCATACCGGCAATGTACACTACACCATCTGTGATGGCAGGACTTGAATAAATATCAGTTCCTCCGGTCTGGTAAGACCAGATTTCCGCTCCCGTCACGCAATCCAAAGCTATAACTCTGGCAAGATCCGGGTTATAGTATTCTCCATAGAATACAATACCATCAGCTATACCTGAAGAGCCGTGTTGGATGCCCGGAACCGACCAGACGATTCCGCCATCTGATGTGTCAAGACAGTAGTACGTATCTAGCTGATCTGCAAAATACAACCTGCTATCGTGATAGGCTGGTGTAGCAGTTATTGAATACCCGGGAGAAACCGGAGATTCCCATACCGTTATGCCGGTCATGGCGTCGATGGCAAAGGTAGATCCATAGTCACCGTTTATGTATACAATGCCGTCATGGACCACCGGAGACGAATCCCAGTAGCCTGACAATGCATCGTTATTCTGCCAGATTATGTTACCGGTGTTAGCGTTTATCCCGAACAAATACGCAACATCATTCCACTGCCATGTGGGAACGAACAGGAGATCATCCCAGATAGTCATACAACTTACTTGCTGGGGTCCCAGAGGGAGTCTGATGATCCAATTGATCGAACCTGTAAGAGCATCAAGACAGACAACCTGAGCCGTATCCGGAGAGCCGAAGAAATTTGTACCGGCATAGACCCAGCCGGAGGAAACGACCGGAGTGCTTCCGCGAGCATCTGCACAGCTGCCTGCCCAGATCCTCTCACCGGTTAAGGCATCCAGGCACCACAGGGAATCGCTTGCAGTATATAGGTAACCATCTTTAACTGTAACGGCGTCATCTGTACGACCAGTTCTGTATTTCCAGATCAGTTCACCGGTAGCTGCATCAAGTGCGTAAAGAGAATCAGTACCGTAGTTGGAAGGGTAGTAAACCATTCCATCCACTATCACAGGAGTGGGGAACTCATGATTATCTCCTGTCACCGGTGCTGTCCAGAGTATTGTGTTGTCTGTAGGGGCAGGGGATTCCGAAAATCCGGTGTGGCAATCATTCGCCATGTAAGTGTACCAATCCGTATTCAGCCTTGGAATCAAAGCAACTGCTGCACCATTCACCGAGTAATGAACTGAGTCAGGTACTTCATTCTCATTCTCCACGATGGCTCGGAGAGGGAGCCAGTCTCCATCGTAGGTTTCACCATCAACGGGTTCTGTTATTGTGAGACTGGTGGTGGATATCAGGATTGCTGTGAGGATCATTCCGATAGTCATAATGCCCTCCTATTTCATTTCCCAAGCAATGATAAGATGCATTCTCAATTTAATTGCATTTCAATACCTTAATAAGTATACATCTTCTCCTGAAGTTTAGTCAAGGATAGCAATCAGACTTTAGATAATCCCCTCAACTGTCTTTCAGTAACCAGTTGTCTGCTCCAGTAATCACCCATACCTTCTATCTCCAGCTTCTTCTCCCCCGACATTTTCAAAAGAGAAAGCCACTGTGTTATTCGGGCTGGTGAGACTCCATGTCTTTTTGCAAGCTGCTTCCGAGTGAGGTTATTATTAAGCAGTTCCTCATGCAATTCCTGAGCATACATGACTGGATTGCGATACATTTTCCTGGAAGTTTTTCTTCTATTGGGGTATTTGACTATCCCTGTGAGGAATATAATTGGTGAAAATAGGGTTCTTTTGGTCATTGGGTTAAGGCGCCACTCAAATATTCGGTTCATACATCTCAAGCTGTTGACTCTACACCATTAACGGTGGCACTTCTATCTCAATAAACACATACCTGTAGTTTCAGAAATCCCACCTGATTGAATTCTGCATAAGTACAGTCCTGCAGAAACAATCTCACCGTTCTCTCTCCTTCCATCCCAGACGATGGAGTGCTGACCAGTTCCAAGTTCTGAATTCTCAAGCGTTCTGACGATCCTTCCAGATAGATCGTAAACTGTTACTGATGTCCACCCCGGCTCGGAAAGCTCGAAAGATATTGATGCATCGGAGTAGAATGGATTCGGATTGGCGCATAGAGCAAGCCTGCTGGAAGGTTCTAGGGTGATACCAGTTTGTGTGACTGTGAAATTAATGGTATCTGCCGCTACAGTAGTTCCCCCATCGAAGGATGTCACAATCAGCTCGTTAGAACCAACATCTGCGTAGAAATAATCCTCTCGATAGGTGTACTTCAGACCCGTCCCGAAGGCGTAGAGATTGCCATCAGTTGCGGGAATGTACAAGACTCCGTCAACTATTGCGGGACTTCCCTGATAACTGTTAGCTGTGGTCATATACGTCCAGACTGTATCTCCCGTAATACAGTCCAATGAGATAACTCTAGCACTATCATTATCTGAGTCCTCTCCGAAGAAAACCATTCCATCGGCAACAGCCGGTGATCCATGTATTTCGTATTCCTGCATCCAATTGAAAACACCTGTTACTGCATCAACCGAAGCAAAGGGACCAGAATCACTGTCGGAACCGATAAATACACTACCTGAATAATATGCTGGAGTAGCTGTTATAAATTCACCTAAACCAAAGTTTGATAACCAAATAGTTTCTCCAGTAACCGCATCTATCGCACGCAGATACCCATCGCTACCCCCAATGTATATTATTCCATCGACTACATTAGGAGAAGAATCCCAGTATTCTCCAGGAGGATCATCATTTGCCCATACAATCTCTCCGTTGCTGATATCCAAAGCAAAAAACAGCCCATCAAATAGACCACCTTTGTCTGTTGGTATAAATAACATATCTTGCCAAACAGTCATGCAGCTTACAGTAGTACCGGGTACTTCACTTGACCATATTTCCTCACCATTGTCAGCATCAAGACAATATATCTGGCTACCTGTCGAGTAACCCATTCTCGCACAATAGACTTTCCCATCACTGACAGCAGGAGTACTTCCAGATTTATCTGCATCCCCGAAAACCCATATCATCTCTCCGGTAAGCGCATCAAGACAATAGACCGAATCACAGGCGATATAAAGTCGACCATTCTTTACGGTTACAGCATCATCTGTGGGGCCGGTTCCTGTGAATATCCACTCTGTCTCTCCTGTAACAGCATCCAAGGCAAAAAGAGTGTCTCCATATCCACCACCAGCTCCGTCCTGAGGATGATAAACGATACCATCAACAACTACAGGTGTAGGAAACTCGTGCAATGTACCCAATATTGGCGCAGTCCAGAGTATTGTGTTTTCCATTGGAGCAGGAGACTCGGAAAAGCCGTTATGAAGATCATTCTGCATATATGTGTACCAATCGGTGTTCAGGCGGGGGATCAGGACGGCTGTCTGTCCATTGAGGTTGTAGTGAACTGAGTCCGGTATCTCGTTCTCATTCTCTACTATGGCTCGGAGTGGGAGCCAGTCACCATCGTAGGTTTCACCATCAACGGGCTCCGTGATCGTAACAGCAGTAGTTGATATCAGGAAAGACATGATTAGTGCAATGCAGTTCATCAGTTCCTCCTTTTTTTTAAAGAACAATAATCTTATAAACTACTAATTTGCTAGTATTTAAACATCTGAATAATTATCATCTTCACTTGAAGGTGAGTCAAGGATAGTAATTAATCCTTGGACAACCTCATGCGTAATTGCCTTTCAGTAACCAGTTGTCTGTCCCAGTAGTCTCCCAACTCTTCTATTTCTGTAATCAGTATTTCAGGCAATCCGAGCAGATTGAGCATCTGAGTTACTCTTGCTCTTGATAAAACAAGCTTCCGGGCAAGATCAGCTCGACTCAATTCCTCCATCTCCATCATCAGCGCCATCTCACGAGCCAGAATGATAGGATTCCTGAAAGTCGTCTTCGGTTTGCGTTTTATCTGATTGGATCGGGTAGTATCATACCATAGGATGGTTCGCTGGGAGACACTGTCGAGGCGCCATTTCAAATTAGGCTCTACCCCACCGATAGAGGGACTTCTATCTCAATAAACAGAGACCTGTGGTCTCAGAAACCCCACCTGACTGTATCCTGCAGATGTAAAGTCCTGCCGAAACAACCTCACCATTCTCTGTCCTTCCATCCCAGACGATGGTGTGCTGACCAGTTCCAAGCTCTGAATTTTCAAGTGTTCTGACGATTCTCCCGGACAGATCATATACTGTTACTGACGTCCATCCCGGTTCGGAAAGCTCGAAAGATATTGATGCCTCGGAGTGGAATGGATTCGGGCTGGCACATAGAGCAAGCCTAGTGGAAGGTTCCAGATTGATACCAGTCTGTGTGACTGTAAAGTTAATTGTATCTGCTGCAACAGCAGCACCTCCATCGAAGGATGTCACTATCAGCTCATTAGGGCCTACATCAGCATAGAAATAATCTTCACGGTAGGTGTACTTAAGACCTGTTCCGAAGGCGTAGAGATTGCCATCCTCGGCTGGGATGTATAGAATCCCATCAGTGATGGAAGGGCTTCCATGGAACATTTTACCTGTTGTTCTGAAGGTCCAGATGGTATCTCCAGTAGCACAGTCCAGAGCAATTACTCTAGAACTGTCAGTGGGACTTTCGCTTTCTCCATAAAATACTAAATCGTCTGCAATGCCGGATGATCCATGCTGTGCTCCTGGCACTGACCAGATTGTAGTACCATCAGAAGTGTCTAAACAGTAGTAGGGACCATTTCCTTCTCCGGCAAAGTATAATCTCTCATTATGGTAAGCGATTGTAGCAGTTCCGCCGCCAGTAGATTGCTCCCATATTTTTTGACCTGTAATAGCATCGAACGCAAATGTCTTCTCGTACCAGTCATTTATGTAGATGACACCATCAACGACAACAGGAGATGAATCCCAATAGCCGATATCACTGTCAGTATTTTGCCATATTAATTCTCCTGTATACAAGTTGAAAGCACTAAGAGCTCCATTGGTACCTCCACCCATGTTCGCAGTTGGGACAAACAGCATACCATTCCATATCGCCATACAACTTGCCGGAAAACAAAATAGTGTATCACCCCAGAGGTAAGAACCTGTAAATGCGTCCAGGCAATAGATGCCTGATGAATCAGGTACGACGTTTTCTCTTCCGCAATAGACTTTACCCTCGAAAATAACTGGCGTTCCTCCCATATGATCTGCAATACCATTCGCCCAGATCCTTTCTCCATTCTGGGCATCGAGACAGAATATTGAGTCAGATGCAGAGTACACACAACCATCAACAACGGTCACTGCATCATCGGCATGACCAGTATCATATTTCCAGATTAATTCTCCTGTTGCAGCATCCAAAGCATACAGAGAATCAGTTGTTCCCTGACCAATGCTATCTGCGGTATAGTACACAATTCCATCCACAACAACCGGTGTTGGGAATTCGTGCAAATAGCCGGTAACAGGTGCTGTCCAGAGTATTGTGTTATCCGTTGGAGCAGGTGATTCAGAATAGCCGTGATTCTGATTATTCTGCATGTAGGTTGGCCAGTCGGTATTCAGCCTTGGAATCAAAACAACTGCTGCACCATTCAACGAATAATGAACTGAGTCAGGTACTTCATTCTCATTCTCAACAATGGCTCGGAGAGGGAGCCAGTCTCCATCGTAGGTTTCACCATCAACTGGTTCGGTAATTGTAAGATTGGTAACTGATATCAGGATTGTTGTGAGGATCATTCCAAAAGTCATAATGCCCTCCTATTTCAGTTCTCTAGCAATGATATTCTAATTTCTCCATTTGCTTGTATTTCAATACCTTAATAAGTATACATATTCACCTGAAGTTGAGTCAAGGATAGCAATCAGACTATAGATAACCCCCTCAACTGTCTTTCAGTAACCAGTTGTCTGCTCCAGTAATCTCCCATTCCTTCGATCTCTGAGATTAGCATTTCAGGTAGTCCAAGTAGATTGAGCATCTGGGTAACTCTTGCTCTGGATAAGCCAAGTTTTCTGGCAAGTTCAGCCCGAGTCAATTCTTCAATCTCCATCACCAGGGACATCTCTCGAGCAAGGATGATAGGATTCCGGAAAGTTTTCTTTGGTTTACGTTTTATTTGATTTGAATTAGTTGTATCATACCATAGAATGGTTCGCTGGGAGACACCGTCGAGGCGCCACTCAAATAATGGCTCTACACCATTAACAGGGGCATCTATCCGTTACCTTAAGTAGTCAATCCCCATATTCCGATTCTTAGACTGTTTTTCCATCCCAATACACTTTATTCGTTAAAGAACGAATCAGTGCCTTCTGTTTACGTCCATTAAGAAGTCGAATTGATTTTACGTGAAGTGTAGATGTCTCCTCTTATGAACTCCACCCATATAGGGGGCTTACGAATTCGCTACTCTCATCTTTGGATTTACGAATGTTATCAGGCTAGTTCTCTTCGGATAGGCAGTTGTTTGTAACTTTATTAATAGCATATCGCAGTTCATCATGTGTTACTGGTTTACTAAAAATTAAATCAATATTGGGTGGTTTCTCCTTCTTATCCTTCATGATGTCACCAAAACCGGTCAGTAGTATTATTGGCATATTCGGATGTGTTTCTCTTATCGTTTCTGCGACGCAATCTCCACTTATATCAGGCATGGCTCGATCGGTTATTACTAAATCAAATTTCTTTGCTCTGAATTTATCTATCCCATTCATACCTGTACTTGCTACTTCAATAACATGATTATCTAACTTCAGAAATCTCTCCAGAAGGTCTCGAGTTCGCGAGTCATCATCAATAATCAGAATGTGCAAAGGTTGACCAGATGCCGTTCTATTATTCTTTGTATCTTCCTCTAATGAACCAGACAAATCCGCTGGCAGATAAATTAGAGTTCTTGTGCCCTTCCCAGGTTCACTGTCAATCTGAATAGATCCCTTATGTCGATTAATAATCCCGTGGACCATAGACAATCCTAGTCCTGTGCCTGAAGAACCTTTGGTTGTAAAAAATGGATCCATACATTGTTTGTATACCTCAGCCGTCATCCCCCCACCCGTATCAATTAATTCCGTCATTATCCGTTTGGCATCAGCCTGCATACGTATGGTGATACTTCCTCCGTCTGGCATGGCATCTACTGAATTGAGAATAAGATTTGTGAATACTTCTCGCAACTCAGTTGCATTTGCGAGTACTGGTGGAACTTCGTGCAATTCTAGGTGGATATTAATTGGATTACCTTCGGCACACTTTTCTTCTTGCCACTTTGGTTTTGTAAGTAAAACCGACTTCTCGATAATGCAGCCAAGATTAATTTTCCTATAGTCGACTCCATTATCACGCTTATAGACTTCTCGCAGACGTTGAACAATCTTCCTCGCATCTTCTGCTGCGGAATTTATCTCTTTCAGCAGCGATACTACCTCATTTTTATCATTAAGTAACGCTTGTTCCGACAGGAGTAGATCACTAAATCCCAAAATCGGTACTAAGGAATTGTTGAAGTCATGAGCTATTCCACTTGCCATTTGCCCAAGAGCGCTTAAGCGCTCTTTTTGGATTACTTGCTCTCGAGTATGAAGGAGTTTCTCCTCGATACGTTTACGCATTGAGATTTCCTTCTGAAGTTCTTCGTTTGCTGCTCTTAACTCAATTGTACGGGCATCTATAAGTTGCTCAAGATTCTCACGATGTTTGATCAACTCTTCTTGGATGAGTTTGCGATCGAATGCAATTCCTATACTGACGCTAATCTTCTCAAAGAAATCTATTGTTTCTCGAGTGAACATATCTTTGCGTCGATCATTCAATTGAAGAGTACCTATTGTCTGGTTGTTTGAGTTAAGAGGAATGATTGCCACCGACTCATAACCTTCAGTATTGCAACGATTACGTGTTCTTGTCTGTCGATCTTCATCGCTAGTCGAAGCGAGCAGGTTTGAAGTACAGTTTGACCAGAAACTCCCACCTTCTGTGAAGAAAGACAAACTAGGATCAGTTCGTCCTCGAATTATGTTACCACACATGCATTCCAGATAAGGTTCACCATGCTGATCTTTGATTACTTCACCATTTTTATCACGAGCACAAAGATAGTTTTCTACCTTGATGAAATCATCCGAGAATCCATTTGAGACATAATACGGAAAATCGTTATCCTCTTTTAGACGGATCCCTACTGCTTCAAATCCCGTGGACATCTTCACCAAAAGAAGCAAGCGTCGCAACATATCAGTTTTCTCAGCAGGTTTGTTGAGTTCCTGTAGTACTTGAATTGCAAGTCGATGTTGCTCTTCTGTACGCATGTGATTGATCTCGGAATTTCCCGAAATAGAAGCATTGTAGGATACTTCTGTTGATTTGATCGTGTTTTGATCGATTCTATTTGTTATCTTCTGCTTCTCTTGTTCCATACAGAAGGTCTCCTTGGATTTATTAACCCATAATTTTACAGTGTATCATCTATTAGATAAAATGTCAAGATACATGTAGAAGCAGCATCTAGACTAAATCGATAGACATCTATGTGAAATATGGAAATGGAACTACAATGAAATCGATATTAATCATCTCATAAATCTTTATAGTTTGCCATAATCTGTAACTAAGAATTTATAATTGTCCTTGAATCCTAATCTCCTCTCCTCAAGATCAGAATAACAGTTTATTCGATCTTCGTAACTGCCTTTCAGTAACAAGTTGTCTGCTCCAGTAATCACCCATACCTTCTATCTCTGAAATTAGCATTTCAGGTAGTCCAAGTAGATTGAGCATCTGGATCACTCTTGCTCTGGATAAACCAAGTTTTCTGGCAAGTTCAGCTCGACTCAATTCTTCCATCTCCATCATTAGAACCATTTCACGGGCGAGGATGATGGGATTCCTGAAAGTTTTCTTTGGTTGGCATTTTATCTTGTCAATTCTGGTTGTATCATACCATAGGATGGTTCGCTGGGAGACACGACCGAGGCGCCATTAATACTTATCAATTTAGCATTTACAGGGTTCTACAACTCAATATTCATGACAATGGAGTCTGTTCTTTTGAGTAGTGCTTCACTAATGTCAATTTCACGGATTGGAATCATAGCAGTTCTATGTGTTCGGATGGTCCAGTTTTCGGGGTGAAGACCAGTTAATCCTTGTATGAAGACTGCTCAATTATATATAGTATATATTAACTAAGCGAGTAATGATTTGTTGATAAGGTCTATTGCCCAATTTAGTGTTTGAAGTAGTTTGGAATTCCACTAATTCATTAAGGAGATACAGAATGCTATATCGATTGCTGTCTCCATCCCTATCCGGTAAGGGCAGTAAAGTATACAGCCACAACGATTTTTTTGGGTATATTGTACCCTTCACTTGGCTAATAATCGGCTACTTTATTACAAATTACTGCTGCTATGGGACACGTTCTCTAATTGTAACGCATTGGGACAGCACTAAGAACTACCTTACAACTTTGGAATCTGGTGTAGCTTTGACAATAGGCTTGTTTGTGATCGTATTCCTGTTCGTTATTGCACATATTGTAGGTCATATTTTGGGCAATATTAGCTCATTTTTTATAGATAAGACGTTGATTAGGGAAGTGCTAGGGTACCCCTATCATATATATGGTTTGGCTCGTAATTCACTTAGAAGGGATAGTTCTCAGGACGTTAACCAACTCGGGCTTAATGCAATGAGAGAGAAAGCTCTCGATGCCAACTATCGCCATAAGCTGCTCGGGATAGTGCCACTCATTCTAGTAGAGCTGTATGTTGCATTCTCAATAGATACGTTTGAATTAGAGAAAATACCTCTTGCATTACTTATAGTTATATATGCGACTCTTGCCTTTGCACACGTCGGATTTCCTTTCTCTTTCAAGAAACGTAGTCATTATGCTGTAAGGCTCCGAGAACAAATTTGTGAGAAAAACAAGCTCATGCTGCTCGTTGGTTTCGCAGTCCTCCTATTCCTGCCAATGGGCTCAATCCTGTTGGCTATTAACAGTGCATATTTTTGGAGTATTCTTGTATTTCCACTGTATAATCTGTTTGTTCTAACATTTTCGATTGTGCTGAGAAAAACATCAAGAGGTTTTGCAGTAATTATTCAGTACTTGAAAATTATCACTCCAAACATTGTTTACTGGCTTGCGAAATTTGCTGAGTATCATACTCCACCATCAAGGACTATCCTTCTTCACGAGAAATACATTGCAGGAGTAAACTTTGATAAATCATCTGATTCCTATTGGCTCCAGAGTATTCAATTGGATGATAGGCATGGAGAATCATTCTCAACAGTTTACCACTTCCGCTCAATGTACGCAATGAACCGAAACCTTTTGTCAGCGAATATTCTAGTATTAATATACTTGGTATATATACCAATTAAAAATACTCCTATACCATGTCCATTCCAATTAAAGCTAATAATATGGATAGTGTTTTTGTTGCTAACATCAATATTGTTTTTTACAAGATATTTATATCTATATTCAAGGTACTATTCTAAGTACTACTTACGATATACGTACTATCTGGAAAGAATGAAGTATACTAATGTACATTGCACAGTGTGTGGATCTAAAACACGAATTAGTCCCAGCACGAACTAGTTCCCCCTAATCATCCTTAATCCTTGATTTCCTTTGCGTCTAAATGATGATCGCTACCGTCTCGCAGGTGTTCATTATCTACTAAATCAGATTCCACAAATTAGATGTCCTTTAAGTAACTCAGGTGTTCTGAGTTCCAAGTCGGACATCTGATTCGCTTCAGGCTCCATCCATTAATATTATCTACAAAGAATAACACATTCGAAAACGCTTTCTATAGCTCATTGAACTTTTATGAATAATGAACTTCCCCGTCATATTGGCAACTTCTCCAATCTCCGTAACTGCCTTTCAGTAACAAATTGTCTGTTCCAGTAGTCACCCATTCCCTCTATCTCAGAGATTTGATCCTCTGGTAATTTTAGAAGATTCATCATTTGGGTTACTCTTGCTCTGGATATACCAAGCTTTCGGGCAAGTTCAGCTCTACTCAATTCTTCCATCTCCATCATTATTGTCATTTCACGAGCAAGGATGATAGGATTGCGGTAAGTTTTCTTGTTTCGCTGTTTTATTAGCCCATTACAAGCTGTATCATACCATAGGATGGTTCGCTGGGAGACACTGTCGAGGCGCCAGTAATTCTTACGGCTCTACGGCTCTACACCATTAACAGGGGTACCTATCCAATCTACTCAACCGATGGGTGCACTTTCCAATATCAGACACATAAGGATCATTAGGATTTCATTAATATATGGATCACCATGGACAGCTTCGTTGAGTCATTTCCTGCACTTGTGTAAATTCATACACACTCTATACTTTGGCGGGTTCAATCTTTTCGAGTTCACCAGTTCGTATTTCTTCAAACTGGTTAATCAGGATATCACCTTCAGGAAAACTTGCTATGATTTTAAGATTTGCTCCCATTGCATTCAGAATTTCTCGCAGAGTACTTATGAACATATCTGACTGATGTTCCATTTTTGAAATAGAAGCCTGTTTCTTTTTCAGAGTTTCAGCAAGCTGCGTTTGGGTCAGCGCTAAAGCCTTCCTGAGTTCGCTCAACTCCATTTCATATAAAAGCTCGAGGGTTCGTTCTCTAACCCTTGTCTGTCTTTCTGGAGACATCTTGTCTACAAGGTTCTTGAAAGGCTTTGACATTATTATTTCTCCTTATCTATTGCACGCAGATGATCGGAATAGATCCTATCTGCCTTCGGAACGAACTCTTCATACCATCTATCAGTACCGGTTTTACTACCTCCGATTAAGAGAATTGCATTTCTTCTCGGATCAAATGCATAAAGTATCCGATAGGGATCTCCAGCATGTTGGATTCTCAACTCTCTCGTATGGTTATACTTCGAATTCTTTATCCCTGAGCTGTAAGGGAATCCAAGTCCAGGACCTCTTTCTTCCAGCAAACCCACAATAACTGCGATAGACTCCTGCTCATCGCAATTAAGGTCATTCCACCAACACTCGAATTCAGAAGTGTATTCAACTCCAAATGACATATTATCACCTTAAAGTTATATAGCTTCTAGGCTATATTTCGTCAACCCCACTGCAATCCCTGATTTAACATTTATCTCATCATCTTATCCACTCTTCGCAATTGTCTTTCAGTAATCAGTTGTCTACTCCAGTAATCACCCATCCCTTCTATCTCTGAAATCAGCATTTCAGGCAATCCGAGCAGATTGAGTATCTGGGTTACTCTTGCTCTGGATAAACCAAGCTTTCTAGCAAGATCAGCTCGATTCAATTCTTCTATCTCCATCATCAGGTACATTTCTCTGGCAAGTATGATTGGATTGCGGTAAGTTTTCTTCGGTTTGCGTTTTATTTGATTAGAACTAGTTGTATCAAACCATAATATGGTTCGCTGGGAGACACTGTCGAGGCGCCACTAAAAGAACAACTCTATACCATAAGCGGGGGCACCTCTCCGAAATAGGCACATAGTGCACGTACTTTCGATCTATAATTCTCGAATTATCTGAAGCCATTTTAAGGATGTAGCCGGGTCGATTAGCATTCCGGATATCCTGGGAACAATCCTGAACTGAGCTGTTCAGTTTGATTCACCCCCTAAGCATGGAGTTCTGACAGGAGATGCAATTTAGTACTTTACTCGTGTATATCGAGTTAGTATTGTTTAGATAGAACTAAATATTAGGGGTGGAACAATGAGGTATTATTTTCTTGTATTGATGGCAGTATCGGCGGTTTCTGCCAACGTCGACATAATCAAGACAGACCAGGGACTCTGCATCGGTTGGATCGTACCATCGGGGCCGGTGGTGAAGAACCTGGACGAATCTTCTCAGATACAGTTCAATCCTATCTATCAAAACGGTCATATCTCCATAGGAGATGGGCCCGACACAGGCGTCTCTAGCCTTGTCGTCGCTCTCTCCGACCAGTGGGAGGAAGTGCCGGATGATTCCCTGATCCTGCTTGATGCCCAATCCATGACCCGGCTTTCTTCTCGGGAAGTGATCTCTGACAGCATTCTTGAAGAACCCTATTATCCTGTCCCCATTCGCGTTATGAGCGTATCCAGATATGACTACGGGATGAGGGATCTGCTTGCATGTATCATAAGTGATCATACAAGTAGCATGTCATATACCTGGATCACAAACAGCGCCATGGTGCTGGACGGAAATGATATTGATTTAATCGAACATAAACAATGCTATCACGCTGGTCCGGTCAATGACTATTCGCAATCACCAAGACCCTTCAATCTCATGGGCAGTTCAGTCATCGCCTTCAGGGAATACAACTGGTTCTCCCATGAGTACTATCACTCCGTGGTATCCTTGTCTTACGACATGCCTATTGAAACCACAGATTTACTTCCACCTCTATTCGAATACTCTATCTACAGCGAAACTAACTACAGTTCGAGCTGGGCACGTGTTATTGCCGCAGGCTCAGATCTGGGAATTACCGTTGCTCTCTGGGGAGAGAGCGGGTTGGATAACGTCTATACATCCATCTTCATCGATGACGTCCAGCCTACTAGTACCGAGGCTTTCCCCTTCCCCTATCCCAGAAACCAACCCTCCGCCATGTCCTGCCATCCCTATTACGACGGAATGCTCCTTGCCTGGATCCAGGGTTCGGAACTCCGATGCAGGCACTTCGACGGTGAATGGAATGACTACGACCATATAGTTCAGAGCGGTCTAGGAACGGTTACGGATCAGAACATCGCAGTTTGCAGCGATGTTGACGGCTACTGGATAGCATGGCTGGAGAACGGCGCTTCCGAACCTGAGGTTGTGTTCGTGCCCAGGGATTCTGTGACCGGGATCTCAGGTAGCGGGATATCATCTATAGAAATGACTCTGGACCTGTTCCCGAACCCATTCGGGAATGTTCTGCATATTGCCCCTTCTGGATTCACAGGTAACTGCCGTATTTCCATCTACGATACAGCCGGCCGGATCGTAGAAAGTACAACTATGAGCAGTGACGTCTGGGATTGGGATGCAAGCTCCATTCCCACAGGTCTGTACAGCATTGTAGCTGAATCGCCAGAAGGTACAATATCCCGGAGAGTGATGCACCTGGGACTGGACTGATTCCTACCCCTTCTTTATCCCTGACTCTGTTGGAATTACCAGTCGGTTCTCCTTCTTGGAGAGCAGAAAATTGCTGGCTTTGGACTTCTAGGAGAAGACCCATGGCCCCCACCTCCTGGAGTATTCTCTTTTCCGCTGAATCCTGCCGCTCACAACATATCTTACGATTTTCCAGTTCCATTTAGAGGGTATTCGGATTTAATGCACTGAAATTCAAAGTGCACGAAGCTTCCGCTCCGTTAAAACCCTACTCCCCCAGTGATCACCCATCTCCAGTATTCTCTTCTTCTCCCCCTTTGGCAGCTTAAGAAGTGAAAGCCACTGGTTTACTCTTGCCCTTGAGATCCCATGCTTCCTAGCAAGCTCAGCCTGCGTTAGCCCCTCCCTGCTAATCTCCTCAGCCAGTTCTTGAGCATAAATGATTAGAGTCCGGTATGTCTTTAGGGGCTTTGAGATAAGACTAGATGAAGGAAATGCAAATTCAAGTTTCAATATCGGGCCACCAAAGGTTCGAGTAGATCGGGAATCGAGGCGCCAGCATATCAAGTTCTAACGAATTCTTGTAATGGTATAAAATCATATCTATCTGCTGATTGAAGTGCATCAAGATATCTCTTACGAGTATCACCAGACTTCACTAGGTTCCCACTGCCCCATGTAAATTTCGGACATTTTAAGACGTTCTGAAGTAGAGTATCGGTCATAAGCCGTGCATGACGACCATTTCCGTTTGGGAAGGGATGGATCCATACAAGACTATGGTGAAATCGGATAGCTAATTCATCATAGGATTCAATCTGAAGTTCAATTTGATAACGTGTATCGTCGCACATGTTTCTTAAGCTTGTAGAAATTTGATCCCATGGTTCACCGATATTCTTGTCGCTACATCGAAATCGACCTGCCCAACGCCAGACATTCCTGAACATTATATGGTGGAGTTTCTTGATGAATTGCTCATCCAGGATGTCAGTTGGCTTGGTTCTGTCCAGCCATTCAAGTGCTTCAAGAATGTTATCCTGTTCCCATCGATCCAGTTCAGCACGTGTCGAGATATGCGTAAGCAATAATCCCTCTGATTCGTCCGAATCAAGGGGAGTGGCTCCTTCAGGATAAACGAACTCAATCATGTCTCATCCCAGAAATATGAAGGAAGCGTATTCAAAAGTTCATCAACCATCTGTTCAAATACTTTCTTGTTTTCCTCATTACTCAGCATTTGATTTTCCAGCAACATTGTCTGTGAAGCCTGGGTGAGACGCTTAGTTGCTATAACCTGTGCCTGTTTTCGGATTGTATCTTCCAGACTAGAGTGAGGTACGAATCCATATACGAATACGCAATCAAGGCATTCGGCCAGGCGTTTCATAGTTTTAATCGTAACCGATCCAGTAAGTTCATCTTTCTCGATACGAGCAACAGCTTGCTGTGCAATACCAAGCCTGTTTGCCAGTTGCCTGGCAGTCATTCCAAGCCCATCACGAATAGCTCGAATCCATCCTTTCTTGGGGGTATTTACTGCACGCAAAGGTTTGAATTTCTCTAAAGAGGCTTCAAGTTGCTCTCGTATTAGTCTCTTTCTATTCATCAAACATCCTCCCTCAGGGAACATATGCTGGTTCAGTTATTAAATCAGTACAACATATAAGTTGTATTCATTTCACAATTCACAACACATATATAGTACTTTCTTAGCGCTTGTACAATATATGTATTGTAATGAACTGCATTCATGAGATCAAATTACTTGGTTAGTCTTTTTTCGGAGCTTCCTCTCTGTAACCAGTTGTCTGCTCCAGTAATCGCCCATCTCTTCGATCTCTGAGATAAGCACTTCAGGTAACACAAGAAGATTTAGCATCTGCGTTACTCTTGCCCTGGATAAACCAAGCTTTCGTGCAAGTTCAGCCTGACTCAAACCTCCAGTTTTCATCATCAGATACATCTCACGAGCCTGTATAAT
>JAGLOY010000115.1 GCA_023138735.1 Candidatus Aegiribacteria sp.
GGTGCGCTGGGAGACACTGTCGAGGAGCCAACCGTTTAGTTCACTGATTTCACGGAACAGATGTGTGCTTGTATACTGTTCTGTGCTTTCACCAGTCCATCAATTGTTTGACATGGCAGAGGTACCCTTGATATGATAATCTTCGGCAAAGAATGAAGTATGACTATGCGACTTAATTTTAGATTTAAGACGAAATAGGAAATCTTATTCACACAAAATCAAGGGAGATTGATTGAAATGATGAAATTGTCATTCCTACTGGTTATTATTTCCCCAATACTTATTCCGTTTGTTTTTCAAGCTTTAGCGACCGAGGTTAATGCCGACTCCGAACTTCCAAGACGCTCTACTACTGAATGGCGTATCGAATCCTCGCTGAAGTATGATGTTTTATGCTTTTTGAATATTTTAACCGGAGACTCGTTTTATACAGGTTTTTACCAGGAAGTATTCGAGAAGTTCTCACCAATGATTACGGTGGAGGTTCAGGAAGCTCTCGCCAATATCAAGCGGGTAATCAAAGATGAAAACGGTGGGATCGTATCTGCATTGTTATGTCTTTATTTTTCAGCCACTGAGGATGAAACTATCGACGATATGCTCGCTACATTGGATAACAGCGAAATGATGCAATCAAACCTTATGCAGACGCCCTATTACGAATTGGAGAGCTGGGAAGCTTTTGATTCGATCCGCGATGACCTGAAAACCGTTCTGGAATTCCTTAGGGACGAAATCTGCTTTGAGGAGTACTGGGTGAATGAGATTAGACCGATAATCGAAAATAGAATTAATGAGACCGAAAGCGAGCTTGGTACTTACAACATTGTACCCGAGGCTGAGCACTATATGGGTTTCCCGGTATCGTCGAATCAAGTAACGGTCTATTTGCTCTATTTCGTAAAACCGCATGGTATTAAAGTTACAGGGATGCGCTATCTAAATGATCAGAGTTATCCTGCGGAGTTTATTCCGATGACGGCGGTTCATGAACTTATGCACCCACCGTACGACTGGGAGGGTGATGAGGAATTGCGCAATACGATGGAATTGTTCTTGGATGACTCATTTGTTGTGATAAAGTCGAAAACCACAACCCCTCATTCGGCTATAATACTTTTGAAGGTTATATTGAAGAAAACTGCGTTCAGGCTTTGGATATGATAATAAACGAGAAGCTTTTCCCGGATTACGATCCCCGTAAACGTTGGAAGGAGCGAGACGACGGAATGCACGTCTTCGCGGTCGCTTTATACAGCGTGATGAAGCAGGAAAACTACAACGAGCGCAGTGAGGTATTTCGTGATTTCCTGATCCGGATTATTAATGAGGGAAAACTGACTCCCGGCGGAGTCGAAGAAATATATAACCGGTTCTATGAAGGGTGGGTCGATCCGGAAGAGTAGTAATTCTGCCCCATTACAGTTCTAACGTCTACCCTTCTCGACGGGAACGTAATGGATTACCTGAAAAATGCAGCCAGTTACCATCTTCTGACTCTTCAGGTTGATTCATCACTTCTAACATGTTGAATCCCTGAGGAGTTGACGGAGATCCAAATAGACTTATCTATCAATTGGACAACATATTCGATCTTCGTAACTGCCTTTCAGTAACAAGCTGTCTGCTCCAGTAATCACCCATCTCCTCTATCTCGGCAATGAGTTGTTCTGGCAGTTTCAATAAATTCAATATCTGTGTTATTCTGGCTCTTGATAAACCAAGCTTTCGTACAATTTCAGCCTGACTCAAACCTCCAGTTTTCATCATCGGATACATCTCACGAGCCTGTATAATTGGATTCCTGAAAGCTTTCTTCTGTTTCTTCGGTATACATTTTCTTTGATTTAATAGGTTTGAATCGTACCATAGAATGGTGCGCTGGGAGACACTGTCGAGGCGCCACTCAAATAATCGGCTCTACACCATTAACAGGGGCACCTATTCAATCTAAGCACACAATGCTCTTAGTGTACATTTCTCTAAGTTACTGATATATGTGTGATTATTCACCGAAACATTGAAGAAGTCTGTAGATTGCATTTGCGCCAAAATCTACAGCCTCCATCGGGATGCGTTCATCTGCAGCATGGATCGTTCGTGCAAAGTTGAAGTCTTCCGGTAACAGCATGGGTAGAAAACCATATGTTTGAATACCAATTCGAGAGAAGAGACGTCCATCCGTGGACCCGCTCAACAGGAGTGGGACAGGTATACCCTCTGGATCGACCTCATGCAAGATATTAGAGAGTGTCTGAAAAAGCCCCATGTCCGGTGTAAGCGGTCCTGGATCATGTTGAATTATTTCAAGTTCCACTTCGTTTCCAATGATTCTCTTAAGTTCTTCGATAATGTCATCAGGCTGATAACCGGGAAGCAACCGTCCATCCAGTTCTACAGATACTTCAGCGGGTATCACATTAATCTTATCACTCCCATGTAAAATTGAAGCACTTACAGTATTGTGTAATTGTGGGTCAAAGAAACTCCCACCATCACCAAGCAGCTTCAGCATGGCGTTTGAAAACATCGGATTCGTCAACTGGTTCAGAATCAAACCAGTTAGCCCCCCAAGAGCTGAAGCCATAGTTTTGATCATAAGACGGGCAGTCGGTGTGACATGAACCGGTAGACGATGTTTATCAAGTTGCTGGAGAAGGTGAGACAGCTTCAGCATCGAACCACCACGGGTTGGCATTGATCCGTGTCCGCCCTGCCCGCAAACGGTCGCTTTTATCCAACAGACCTGCTTCTCTGCAACCATAATTGGATAGAACCGCCTATTACCGATATAAATGGTAAACCCACCGAATTCACCGATTGCATAGCGAACATCTTTAAACAAGTCTGAATGGTTCTCTACAAGATACTTGGCGCCATAGCCACCAAGCGATTCCTCGTCGCTTACAATTGCTAAGATTACATCACCAGGTAACTCTAAACCTTCAGCTTTTGCACGTAGGAAGGCGGCCAGCATCATGCTTA
>JAGLOY010000116.1 GCA_023138735.1 Candidatus Aegiribacteria sp.
GACGAATTCTCAAAGGGTACTGGAGAGTACATCAGAGAGCTCTTCTCGGCCTTTTCTACTCAGGCAGGCTCAGCACTGAAAATGCACCCTGGATAGTGTCCTGGGAGAACCGGGATATTCTGGACGAGGCTGTTAACGAGGGAAAAGGAGTCCTTCTGCTTGTACCTCACTTCGGTGACGAACGGACCCTTCATATTCTGCTGGCTATTACAGGCTACAAAATGCATGTGATATCATCAAGGTACACCGATGCTCCGGATATTCTAAAGAAGGCGAGACTTAACGTGAGCCGGAGATGGCATCATGTTGCCTTCCCTGATGAGCCTCTACGCTGGGCATACGACGCCATTGAAAGGGGAGAGATCATACAGATATCCCCTACGGGGTGGGGAGGTCCGAAAGGACACTGGGTGGAGAGCTTCGGGGTACCGGTTCTTGCTTCCTCTACGCCTGTCAGGCTGGCAGAATCCACAGGATGCCGGCTGCTGATAGCCTTCAACAGAATCCTTCCGGGCATGAAGAACCAGATAGTATTTCACAGATTCGATCCGGAAAACCTGGACATCAGCGGCACAAGGCAGCTTTTCGCGATGTATGAATCCATTGCAAAGCAGTACCCCGAACAGTACAACTGGATGAACCTCGTAATAAGGCACAGGGAAACCAATACCATAGCCAGGCTCGGAAACATACCGAAGGAGGAATCAGTTGTTGAGATGGCCGCTATTCATGCTGACTGGAATCCTTCTAATATCCAGAGCTTTCAGACGGTTTCATCCATATCCGGCTCAACGGGTTCAACTCCGGCGGTATAGAGCCTTCCAAGAGCGATTCCCTGAATTATCAGATAGATACCCAAGAGTAGCGGAATAAGACCTATTCCAGCTGCTATCAATGGAAGGATTGACGAGGCAGCGGCGTTCTCAATCGCTTCGGCAGCCTTAGAGAGGTGCTGAGTGGCTTCATTGAATGCTTCCTCGGTGGAGAAAAGATCTCCTGCAAGGGAATCAACTCCATCTGCAACTTCGGAAAGAATCGGCTCCAGAGGCTGCAGCGTGACGGAAAGGTGTTCCATCTGGGATATCATTTCCCCAGACGAGTAGTAGGTATTGTTCAGGCTGGATATCGCTTCTGAGAAATAGTTCCTGCCTATCATCGATGTTATGGTGGATGGAAGGTTTTCAAGACTCTCCCCTATGGTGAGAACCAGCCTTCTAATATCCTCCGTTGTCTCGCCGATGTTGTTAACCGTTATCCAGGTTTCATGAACTATTTCCTTCATGCTTCTTATGGAATTGCTTACCTCGCTGACGAGGGAGGAAGATGTCCCGAAATCCTTTCCTATCAGCTCCACCGCAGCATTAGCGCTATGAAGCCCTTCCGATATGGATACAAGGCTGCCTCTTACGGGGCCCCAGGCTGTTGTGGCAAAGATGATTATCGCTGCCCCGACCACAATGGCGATTACTCCAAGAATCCAGGAGAGTAAGATAGATATGCTGTGAGATATCAGGTTCTTTTTCTTCATTTTCTGTCCTCTGTCTTAGTATGTTCTTACGTTAGGTAGAAGTTTGAATTAAAGTATCAAACTGAAGGGAAAAAAACAAGACTGAATCCATTGTGTCTGATGAAGAGGTTTCAAGAGGTATTAGAAAGGCTGATGACCAGATGATCGATGAAATTATTCAAGCGGCTCACGAAGCCGGCTCAATCCTTCTCGCTGCCGCCCGGAGCGGTGTATCAGTATCAAGGAAGAGCAATCACGAGCTGGTTACATCCGCTGATCTGCTCTCGGAGAAGTACCTGAAGAAACGTCTTCTGAAAATTGATCCGAAAGCGGGTTTCCTTGGTGAGGAAAGCTGGGAAGGAGAGTTTCCCGCGCCCCCCTTCTGGATTGTCGACCCGCTGGACGGCACTAATAACTACGCTCACGGATATCCTGTCTGGGCAGTGAGCATAGCATACTGGAATGGGAATGATGTAGAGTACGGCTGCGTACATGATCCGGGCAGGAACGAAACCTTTTCAGCATCAAGGGGATCGGGAGCATGGTTAAACGGTCGACAGATTAATTCTACCGGTGTCGCGGAAATATCGGATTGCATCTTTGCAACCGGGTTTCCCTACAACAGAAAAATAAGTGATCTCGGTATGGACCTTGGTGTTCTGCGGTATTTCCTCGAAAGGGTACAGGGAATACGCCGAGGGGGCTCTGCAGCGCTTGATCTGGCATACGTGGCATGCGGGAGGCTTGACGGATTCTGGGAAGAGCATCTGAAACCCTGGGACATGGCAGCAGGTTTTCTTCTTGTAATGGAATCGGGCGGGAAAGTATCTTCATACGAAGGAGGAGATTGGACGCCTGATTCCGGAGGAGTCATTGCTTCAGGAAAACCTATTCACCACGCGATGCTGCAGGGAATTATGAATAGAAAAAAGAGGTGACACAGAACGGAAGCCCCGTGTCACCTTTCGGTAGATCTCTATTGCGGGTTTAGAACCCCAGATTCACACCGGCATAGAACATACTGATTCCATCCACATCTTGATCCGAAGCAATGGGTTTGGTGTATTTGTACTCTCCAAAAAAGCTTATCGGAACCATAGGAGGTTCGAAAGCAAGCCCGACTACTCCATGAATGCCGGGATGTACATGGTCGTAGGGGTCGATACTCAAGTTGCCGCCCGTTTCCTCGTTGACAATCTGCATCAGAACATCGGCATCGCTGAAGAGTAAATGAACTCCGCCTCCTGCGCCTATGTAGGGTTTCAGTGGCAAAACTCCGATAGGTATTTTAATCTTCATGGTTGCGCCCAGATCTATATCATGGAAAGTAGCTGTGTAATCGTGCAGCAGCTGAGTGCTGATACTGTCCGGAGACCACCCCCATTCGTCTTCCAGGTACTGGTAGAGTCCCGTTGTGTCCCCCTGATAGTTCTGGCCGTATTCATCGGTGATATAGGAGATAAGGTATTGCTCCATTGTGATATCGCTCTCGCTGGAGGCGTACGATCCGCTGATCTCAAGATCAACAAGACCAAGGAGAGGAAAAGTCAGTTGACCGCCGAAAACAGCACTTGAGGCGCTCTGTCCTGTCCGGGGATCGTTTCCGCCATAGTAGCCGATCCTGCCTCCGATCCTCATTCCGGCTGTAGCTAAACCGCAAACCAGTAACAGTATAAGAATCTGTTTCATGTAAGGCTCCTTTCAGTGTTTCTATGAATATACTGCATGACCGGCAGGGGTGACTGCCGGCCAGAAGGAGCGCCTTGACTCTTACTAAGTACTTCTGTTAAATTATTATGCTGTCTTATTGTAACCATTTCTATTTCAAGAATCATTAAACAAGGAGGCAATTGTTATGAAGAGAACTTTCTTGATTCTGCTCCTGGCTGTGGCATCTGTTTTTGCTGCGGGTCAGGGAAGCGTTTCAGCCTGGCAGTCCTTCGGGGGTGCCATGGGAGAAAGCCCAGAGGTGACGGTCCTTGAATCGGACCAGAACCATGTATTACTTGAAGTCACCATTCCCGGTTTCTGGCTTTACGACAAACCGGCAGAGGGCATTGTATGGAACTATGTTGAACTGCCCGGGTGCAATCCTCAGGGAAGAGTAGGTTTACCTGACCTTCCGTCAGTAGTTGAAATGTTCGCCCTTCCTTACGGAACCGAGGCGATTGTAACCGTTGAGGAAGTTAATTCAACAACTTACGAGAACATGGAGATCCTTCCCAGACAGACTCCAGAGATCGACATGGAACATGCACCGTATCCCTTTGTCATCTCAGAGGAATTTTATCATGGAGGAGAAAGCTATCCCTCCGCACCCGTAGAGATCGACAACGAAGGAATATGGGCCGGACTGAATGTTGCCAGGCTCGTGGTAAATCCCTTCAGCTACAACCCCTCCACTGGAAGCATGGAAGTTGTAAGCAGCATTACACTGAGGGTTGATTTTGAGGGAAATGCCGCGCAGCTTGCTGATCCTGTGATCTCTTCAATGGCTTTGGAGATGGAACGTATTGTTCTTAACTGGGATGTCTTCGAAGCTTCTGCCACATCCTCAGGAGGCACCAGAGACGACGGTGTGGAATACGTCTTTGTCTGCACCGAGAACACTGTAGACTGGGTAACAGAACTCTTCGAGACCCATCACTATCTCGGTCTTCACGTAAGAGTCGAGGTTCTTCCTGCATCCGGTGCAACCACATCCGATGTAAAAACTGCCATAACGGACAACTACACCACCGGTGTAACACGCTTCGCCTGCATAGTAGGTTCACACAGCGACCTGCCTTCATATAACTATGGAAGCTACTATGGAGATTATTACTACGCATGCATCACCGGAGGGGATGACCTTCCTGAGATTGCTGTAGGCCGTCTCACCGGTAACCAGGCGCAGATTGAACTCCAGGTAGACAAGATTATCGACGGCTATATGGAATACTCCTTTGATGATGCAAATACAACAGGCATCGCCCCGAGTGAAGCCGTTCTTGCTGCCCACCAGGAACAGTATCCAGGTAAGTACACACAGTGCTGCAACGAGATCGCGGCTGAAACCTACGGGCTCTGCGATATGACCTTCATCAAGGTATACCCCCCCGAAGGCGGAACTGCCGCAATGGTTTCTAACGCTATCAACAACGGTGTAGGTACTGTCACCTACAGAGGTCACGGGGATGTTACATACTGGACATGGTCTCCGGGATGGAACGCCTCTAATATTAACGCTTTAACCAACACGTTCATGCCCCCTGTATTTAACATGGCGTGCCTCTGCGGTGAGTATGTGCCCGGCGGCACCTGTCTTGCAGAAGCCTGGGCATGGGCAACAAACGGAGCAAGCGGTAACCTCTCCGCCTACGATCCCTCCTACACCATACCCAACCACGATCACATCAAGCAGATCTATATAGCCCTCTACGATACCGGGCTTTTCCGGGTAGGCGAGGCGCACAATGCAGGAGCTGCATTCATAGTAAACAACCACGGCTCTATTGGTGTTACCAACGCAAAAATGTATCTCTGGTTCGGAGATCCCGCCATGGATGTATGGACCTTCGATACTGCAAGCGAACCTGGAGAACTTCTTATCGCTGCACCAGCTACGGTAGCTCCCGGAACCCAGAATATCAGCATAACCGTAACCGATGCCGGCGTTCCCGTTGCGGGTGTAAACGTCACATTGACAGACGGTATTGATATGACCGATGCCATGACATGCTACGAAGAAGGTACGACAAACGCTTCGGGCATAGCAACCATCAATGTCACTGTTCCTGCATCAGGTGTAATGCACGTTGGCGCATTCCTGCATGACTACCAGTACGACATGGACGATATAACAATAACCGGAACGGGTGTTGCCGGTTCAGAGGGCCCTACAGGCGCTCTGTCCCTTGACAGGCCTTACCCCAATCCAATTACCGAAAACGCATCCCTTGGATTCAACGTTCCCTTCAGCGGAAACGTTGAAATAAGCGTTTACGATGTGTCCGGCAGAATGGTCGAGACCATCCTCAGCGGTTCGGTTGAATCCGGCAGCCATAGTCTTACCTGGGCTCCCGGATCTGAAATCGCCAGTGGTGTTTACTTCATCAGGCTCACAACTGATGAAGGGATTCTTACCCAGCAGGCTATGGTTATCAGATAGCTGGCTGAACTACATAACTGACTCGGGAAGGCGGGTTCTCCGGAACCCGCCTTTTCTTTCTCATCTTGACCTGCATACCCATGAACAGTTAGTGTTTCTGCTGTGTTGGTATTTATTGAGAGGTACTTTCTCTTTTTTTTCAGGGAGATGATTTTCTATGAAATTTCTTTTATCCGCAATTCTGATCTGTGCGTCAGCTTTCGCAAGCGGACACGGAAGTATTGGAAGCTGGCAGTCCTTTGGCGGCACCGAAGGTTCCGTCCCGCAGGTGACTGTCCTGGAATCCGATACTTATCATATGATTGTAGAAGTGACTGTTCCCGGATTCTATCTTTACGATTCTCCCGCCGGCGGCAGGATATGGGACCGTGCCGAGCTGCCTGAATGCTATTCGCAGGGAGAAGAGGGCCTTCCCGATCTACCATCTGTTCCCGGGCTTTTCGCCCTTCCATACGGAACGGAAGCTATTGTGACAGTAGAGAAAGTCGACTATACGGTCTACGAGAACATGGAAATACTTCCAAGACAAACCCCTGAGATCGATATGTATCACGCCCCATTCCCCTTCGTTATGAACGAGGAATTCTACGAAGGAACCGGCAGCTATCCGCAAGGGTGGGCTTACATAGACAATGAAGGCGCCTGGTCCGGACTTAACGCAGCAAGGTTGGTTGTGAATCCTCTCCGCTTCAATCCAGGAACAGGTAACCTTGAAGCAGCTGCAACCATAACCCTCCGAGTCGATTTCAACGGTTCTCCCGAACTCCTTGCTCTCCCGGTGAATCCAGCAATGGTTCCGGCAATGGAACAGAGTGTTATCAACTGGGATGTTTTTGAAGCGGCAGCTGACCCAATGGACGGATCCCGTGATGATGGTGTGGAATATGTCTTTGTATGTACAGAAGACAACGTCGACTGGGTTTCCGAACTATTCGAGACTCACCATTACCTCGGCTTGCATGTAAGGGTGGAAACCCTGGCGACACCTGCCACCCCAACCCAGATAAAAAGTGCTATTTCCAGCAACTACCTGACAGGCGTCACTCGATTCGCCTGTATAGTAGGTACTTACGAAGAATTGCCTTCGTACAACTACGGAACGTACGTAGGGGATTACTACTATGCGCAGATGGAATCGGGAAACTACCCGGATTTATCAGTCGGACGTATTACGGGGGATTCAGCCAAAATTGTACATCAGGTTGATAAGATCATAAACGGATACATGGACTACGATTTCGGGGATTCTAATACAACGGGAATCATCCCCAGCGAAACCATACTTGCTGCCCACCAAGAGGAGTACCCCGGCAAGTATACGCTCTGCTGCAATCAGGTTGCCCTTTATCCCTACAGTCTATGCGATATTACTTTCACAAAGATATATCCTCCTGAGGGCGGCACGGCTGCAATGGTTACAGACGGCATAAACGCCGGAATAGGCACCGTTGGCTACAGAGGACACGGCAGCGAATACGTCTGGCAGTGGTCTCCGGGCTGGTCTGCTGGAAGAATCAATCTTCTTGAAAACACTTTTATGATGCCTGTTTTCAATATAGCGTGTCTGAACGGCCGGTACGATTTAACCTCAACATGCCTCAGTGAGGCGTGGCAGTGGGCAACCAACGGAGCAAGCGGTAACCTCGGGGCAAACGCCCCCTCATACACCACCCCCAACCACACTTATATGAAACAGATCTACATAGCCCTGTACAACACAGGTACCTTCCGGGTTTGTGAAGGTATCATGGAAGCCACTTCTTTTGTCATTACCAGTCACGGATCTCTGGGTCTTACCAACGCTAAAATGTACATCTGGTTTGGTGATCCTGCGATGGATATCTGGTCTTTTGATTCCGCTGGTCATCCCGGAGAACTGGAGATCTCGCATCCGCTGAACATACTTCCGGGAACCCAGGACATTACCATAACTGTAACCGATGGCGGCAGCCCTGTAGACGGAGCCAACGTCACCCTGACCGATGGTGTTGACAACTACGGGGGTGGAATGACCTTCTACGAAGAAGCAAAAACCAATGCTTCGGGAGAAGTCACCATCAACGTTACCGTACCCTCCAGCGGAACAGTCTATATCGGAGCACAACTGCACAACTACAACTACGATATCGAGTGGGTTGTCATAGGCACAGGAATAGAGGGCTCTCCCGGAAGCGGCCCTGCTCTCTCTCTTGAGCACCCCATGCCGAATCCTCTTACGACCGGGGCGTCACTGGCATTCACCGTACCATCCGGTGGCAATGTACAGATCAGCGTTTACGATGTTTCGGGCAGGATAGTTGAAACCGTTTTCACAGGACAGGTTGAAGCGGGATCTCACTCGGTTGAATGGAATCCAGGCAGTGGTATTGCAAGCGGTCTGTACTTTGTAAGACTGGATACTGAAGAAGGATCAGTTACGGCACAGGCTATGCTAATCAGATAGCACGCTGACTTGCATAATTGAACGTAAGGCGGGTTCACAGAAACCCGCCTTTTCTTTTTCTGAGATCACTATATTGTTCGAGAAACCTGGTAAATCGGAGGGGCTTTTGTCTGAAGATCAGAATTTCACTGCTGATATCCTGTGGCGAATACTGGATGTTACGAGGCAGCTCAGCACCCCCATTGAGTTGAATGACATGCTTGTGCAGGTCGTTGATGTAGCCCGTGACGTACTCAGAGCGGAACGGGGAACGGTGTTTCTTTACGACAAAAATACCCATGAGCTTTTCGCTGAAGTCGGAACAGGGCTGGAAGTTGAAGAGATCAGATTTCCGGCCGATCAGGGAATAGCGGGTATCTGTGCCCGCACATGTAGCGTTGTTAATGTTCCTGACGCCTATTCTCACGAGGGGTTCAACCCGGAAATCGACAGGAAAATGGGGTACAGGACGCGATGTATACTTTCCATACCGCTGATCGGCCTTGACAACAGCCTCGTAGGCGTACTTCAGCTTATCAACAAAACTGACGGGTTTTTCGGACTGGAGGACGAGAGGGTAGCCGAGGTTCTTGCATCTCAATGCGCCGTTGCCCTGCAGAGAGCCAGACTGATGAGGGAGTACATGATCAAGCAGAAGATCGAGCACGATCTGACCCTTGCCAGGGAAATACAGACGAAACTGCTCCCGGACCTGATGCCCGAAATAGAAGGTTATGACCTTGCGGGATGGAACGAACCCGCCGATCAGA
>JAGLOY010000117.1 GCA_023138735.1 Candidatus Aegiribacteria sp.
GTCGATTGACTGACACCGGCTGCTGGTCCCTTGAGAGAAGGGAAAAAACAAAGAAAAAGGCTATCTCCCCTTGACTGGTCCAACCATATCAGTTCTAAGAGTATCCACTACGGGGTACCAATGAAAATACAGACACTCTGAGAAGGCTGTCTCCAGTTTATTGAACTCGAATAATTTGACATCCAATCGACTAACTATGATTATTGAATATAAGATACAGGAGGTATCCTGTGTACAGAATAATCCTTCCTTTGCTGATCATCGGTTCAATCACCGTCACATATGCTGATTCCGCCACGCAGACCGACTGGTCGGGGGGACCAGGTATTCTCGGTCCGGTCACGGTCTGGGGCGATGACTTCTATTTCGATTTAGGCTCAACCTGGGTTGAGTATCCTGGCTACCTTGCCTGCGCGCGTAATTATGAACTAGTTGAACCACTCGGAGCCGAGATCCAATGCAAGGCAGTGAGAGTTGCGGACATCGATTGCGACGGCGATCCAGACCTGGTAGGGGCTCTGTACACTGCTGACCAGGTCGTATGGTTAGAGAACACCGACGGCTCCGGGTATCTATGGGATCTGCACCAGATCGAGGATTACTTCAGTGGCGCGATTGATGTGCATCCATGTGATATGGACGGAGATGGAGATCAGGACGTACTTGGAGCTGGGTGGTTCGCGAGTGGTCCGGAGTACGTCTGGTGGGAGAACGTAAACGGCCTCGGTACAGTATGGCTTGAGCACATAGTAGCAGAGGACTTTGGGAACGTCTATACCGTTCATCCAGGCGATATCGATGGCGATGGCGATCTCGATGTTGTTGGTGCTTCTTATCCTGGCAACACTGTTATGTGGATGGAAAACGCTGACAGCATCGGAACAAGCTGGATTGAGCACGCTGTGGTAGTCGGCTCTTTCATCGGTCCGCGCTGCATTCGGGCGGTTGACATGGACAAAGACGGCGATCTCGACATCCTCGGGGCAGCATCTGGAGTCTATAACAACGGAGACATCATATGGTGGGAGAATCTCGACGGGACAGGGTTAGAATGGCGGGAAACTCCGATATCAAGTACCTTCACCAATGCGACCAGCGTTGAAGCGGGTGACGTCGACGGTGATGGGGATATCGATGTTGTTGGCGGTGCTTGTGACCCCTACGGCGAGTCCAACATAAGCTGGTGGGAGAACTCGGACACAAGCCCCGGAACCTACTGGATCGAGCATCCCATCACAGAGAACTTCATGCAAGTGCTGTCAGTGTATTTAGCGGATATAGACTGCGATGAAGATCTGGACATTTTAGGATCCTCACACATATCAGGTGTCGCGTGGTTCGAGAATTGCTTGTCATCAGGAGATAGCTGGCTGGAACACATGATCGAACGAGAAGTGGCTTGGCCCAGGGGCATCATCGCTGCTGACATCATCCAGTCGGGATGTCCGGAGGTTCTTGGAGCCACTTCATCTGGCATCATGATGTGGAATCTCGATATATACACCTTTAGTGACTGCCGTATCAGATCGAGTATACTGAACACGGTAGACGAGCCAGATTGGGACGGGTTATCGTGGAGCGCGAATACCCCAATGGGCACCTCTGTGGTCTTTCAGGTTCGCGCCTCTCCCTGGTCCACGCACATGGGTGAATGGTCTGATACTCTGTATTCACCCTGCTCACTGGAAGGTGTGCTTGACGATGGTGACAGGTACGTTCAATACAGGGCAATACTTGGCACTACTGATCCAGACACTACTCCCATTCTCAATGATGTAACCATAAGCTGGAATCCATTGGGGATTGAAGGAAATGCCAGAACAGACATTCAACTACTGTCGGTTTCACCGAATCCATGCTACAATTCACCTGTCATCAGATTCTCTCTCTCTTCACCAGAAATGGTATCTTTGAGTGTATATGACATCTTCGGCAGACAGCGTTTCGGAATTACAGACGATGAATTTTCATCAGGTTATCACCAAGTCCTGAGTGATGGACTCACCCCTGGAATCTACTTCTGCAGAATGACTGCCGGTGAATTTGCTGCGACACAAAGGTTCGTAGTCATCCGATAGCCACCAGAGTTCTAAGAGCATCCACCACGGGGTACCGCATTCGGGACACTCAAATCTCATCTCGTCAATTTGTTGAGGCATCTTCACATCCCTTCGTATCTTGGATTGAATATGCATGCATCTTGAAAACCACATCTTCAAAACTTCTGAGTTAATTTTAAGTGTACACTACCCTGTTCTCTGTACAACACAATTTGATGGGGTAGCCTGAGCTGATTAGACGATACACTTCTCCATATTTTACTACATTACATTCACATACGAACCACTCAATTGTACAAAAACGTTCGTTAATGTTCGCAATTGTCTTTCAGTAACCAGTTGCCTATTCCAATTATCTCCCATAGCCAGAACCTTCTCTGTTTCTCTTATTGGTAGCTTCAGCAATGACAGCCACTGGTTAACTCTTGCCCTAGAGATTCCGAGCTTTCTGGCAAGCTCAGCCTGGGTTAAACCCTCCCTCTTCATCTCATCCTGCAGCTCTTGAGCATAGATAATAGGATTACGGTAAGTCTTCCTGTGCTTGGAGTTATGATTATTGGATGGTAGCATAAACTCTATTCCTAGGATCGGTCCATAAAAGGTTCGAGTAGATCGTGAATCGAGGCGCCATTTCAAAATTAGGCTCTACACCATTAACTGGTGCACTTCTATCTCAAAAGACAAAGACCTGTGGTTTCTGAAATCCCAGCGGATTGAATTCTGCATAAATACAGTCCTGCCGAAACAACCTCACCATTCTCTTTCCTTCCATCCCAGACAATGGAGTGGTGCCCTGCTCCAAGCTCTGAATTCTCAAGTGTTCTGACAATTCTTCCGGACAGATCGTATACTGTTACTGAAGTCCATCCCGGCTCGGAAAGCTCAAAGGATATTGATGCCGTGGAGTAGAATGGATTCGGGCTGGCAGATAGGGTAAGCCTGCTGGAAGGTTCCAGGGTTATTCCAGTTTGGGTGACTGTGAAATTAATTGTATCTGCTGTAACAGAAGCACCTCCATCGAAGGATGTCACTATCAGCTCATTAGGACCTACATCAGCGTAGAAATAATCTTCACGGTAGGTGTACTTAAGACCGGTTCCAAAGGCATATAGGTTACCATCTGGTGAAGGAATGTACAAGACTCCGTCAACTATTGATGGACTTCCTTGAAAACTGTTCGCTGTAGTCATATAAGTCCAGACTGTATCTCCTGTGGCACAGTCCAATGCAATCACTCTGGAGCCGGAACTTTGCCATGAGTTTTCACCAAAGAACACAATCCCATCTGCAACTGCTGGAGATCCATGAATGGCATACTCTTCACTCCAATTGAATTCACCATTCTGAGCATTTACCGATACGAAGTTGTCTTCATTACCTGCGCCAGTGTAGAGGGCCCCTTCATGATAAGCCGGGGTGGCTGTGTGATAATTACCAATGTTGCAGGTCCATATGGTCTCACCACTCAGAGCATCTATCGCTCTTAGAGCTTCATCCGAATCCCCCCCTATGTATATCACACTGTCCACAACTGTAGGTGAAGAATCCCAGTATGTTGTTAGTGGAACATCGTTAATCCAGATAGTTTCACCTGTATTGCAATCAAGTGCAAAGAGTGCACCGTCAAAATAGAGATCCCCGGCAGATGGTATGAGCAGTAGATCCTGCCATACTGTCATGCAGCTTGCGCATCGAGCAAGTAAATCTTCTCTCGACCATATCACGACTCCTGTTAAAGCATCCAGGCAATACAAATACAGTACATTGTAATAGAATGTGGAACAATACACTCTACCATTGCTGACAACAGGTGTACCCCCATGTCCATCAGCGTCACCGAAAACCCAGATCATCTCTCCGGTAAGCGCATCAAGGCACCAGATGGAATCACTGGCGGTGTAAAGTCGACCATCTTTGACAGTGACCGCATCGTCTGTGTCACCTGTTCCAGTGAACACCCACTCTACCTCGCCAGTGGCGGCGTCCAGAGCATATAAATCTTCCCCGCCAGAATCCTGCGGATAGTAAACCATTCCATCCACAACAACAGGGGTGGGGAATTCATGCTCAGTTCCAGTGATAGGTGCTGTCCAGAGAATCGAATTGTCCGTCGGTGCAGGTGATTCCGAGAAACCATGATGAAGATCATTCTGCATGTAAGTGTACCAGTCCGTATTCAGCCTTGGAATCAAAACAACTGCTGCACCATTCAACGAATAATGAACTGAATCAGGAAGTTCATTCTCATTTTCAACAATGGCTCTGAGGGGGAGCCAGTCACCGTCATAGGTTTCACCGTCAACAGGTTCGGTAATCGTAAGATTGGTGACAGATATCAGGATTGCTGTGAGGATCATTCCGAAAGTCATTATGTCCTCCTATTTCATTTCCGTAACAATGATATTCTTAATTCTCCATTTGCTTGTATTTCAATACCTTAATAAGTATACATCTTCGCTTGAAGATGAGTCAAGGATAGAATTCAGACTATAGATAACCCCCTCAACTGCCTTTCAGTAACAAGCTGCCTATCCCAGTAGTCACCCATCTCCTCTATTTCAGAGATAAGGCTGTCAGGCAGTTTCAGCAGATTGAGTATCTGAGTCACTCTTGCTCGAGATAAACCAAGCTTCCGGGCAAGCTCAGCTCGACTCAATTCTTCCATCTCCATCATTAATGACATTTCTCTGGCAAGTATGATTGGATTGCGGTAGGTTTTCTTGTTTCGCTGTTTTATTAGCCCATTACTAGTTGTATCATACCATATGATGGTTCGCTGGGAGACACTGTCGAGGCGCCATTTCAATCGAACCTTTGGGGCCGGGCGTCACTTCTGGTCACTTACCGGTTCTCCGCCTAACCGGGGGTACTTCTATCTCAATAGACACAAACCTGTGGTTTCAAAAATCCCACCGGATTGAATTCTGCATAAGTAAAGTCCTGCCGAAACAACCTCACCATTCTCTTTCTTTCCATCCCAGACAATGGAGTGCTGCCCAGATACAAGTTCTGAATTCTCAAGTGTTCTGACAATCCTGCCAGATAGATCGTACACTGTTACTGAGGTCCATCCCGGCTCGGAAAGCTCGAAAGATATTGATGCAGCAGAAAAGAATGGATTCGGACTGGCACATAGAGCAAGCCTGCTGGAAGGTTCCAGATTGATACCAGTTTGCGTGACTGTGAAGTTAATGGTATCTGCCGCAACAGCAGTTCCCTCATCGAAGGAAGTTACAATAAGTTCGTTTGAGCCCACCTGTGCAAACAGGTCATCCAAATATGTGTACTTCAGACCGGTTCCGAAAGCGTAGAGGTTCCAGTCCATACCGGCAATGTACACAACACCATCTGTGATGGCAGGACTTGAATAAATATCTGTTCCTCCGGTCTGGTAAGACCAGATTTCCGCTCCCGTCTCGCAATCCAAAGCTATAACTCTGGCGCCATCCGGATTGACAGTTTCTCCAAAGAAAACAATACCATCAGCGATACCTGAAGAGCCGTGTTGCACGCCTGGTACCGACCAGATGGTGCTGCCGGAGGACGCATCAAGGCAGTGATAGGTATCAATCTGGTCCGCGAAGTATAGCCTGCCATCATGATAGGCAGGAGTTGCTGTGATGGAGTAGAACTCGGGAGAAATTTCAGCTTCCCAGACGGTTATCCCTGTTATTGCATCAATTGCCCGTGTTTTGCCGTCTAGTCCACTGATGTAGATATCACCGTCCACAACAACCGGAGATGAATCCCAGTAGCCTTCATATGCGTCAGTGTTTTCCCATATGATCGAGCCTGTATTGGCATCAAGGGCATACAAAGGAGTCTCATTCTCCCAATAACACGTTGGAACAAAAACCATGCCGTTCCAGACTGTCATACAGCTCATCTGAGTTCCAGAGAGCATATTCGCCCATATTTCTGCGCCAGTTTCTGCATCAAAGCAATAGACATGAGATATTTCAGAGGAATAATCGCATCGTCCAGCGAACATCCTTCCATCCACAACAAAGGGGGTGCTTCCTCCCCCATCTGCTTCGTCAGTTGCCCATATCATTTCACCAGTTAGGGCATCCAGGCACCAGAGGGAGTCGCTTGCAATGTAAAGATAACCATCCTTAACTGTAACAGCATCATCTGAATAACCAACCCAATATTTCCATATTAATTCACCCGTAGCCGCATTCAAAGCATAAAGAGAATCAGTACCATAGTTGGAAGGGTAGTATACGATTCCATCAACAATCACAGGTGTAGGGAACTCATGAAATTCTCCTGTAACAGGCGCAGTCCAAAGTAATGTGTTGTCCGTTGGGGAAGGTGAATCTGAATAACCAGTGTGAAGATCATTAGCCATGTAAGTATACCAGTCTGTGTTGAGCCGGGGGATCAGTACAACAGGCTGTCCATTAAGCGAATAATGTACCGAATCTGGTTGCTCATTCTCGTTTTCTACAATAGCCCTGACAGAAAGCCAGTCACCATCATAGGTTTCACCATCAACAGGTTCGGTAATTGTAAGATTGGTAACAGATATCAGGATTGGTATAAGGAGTACTGCAAGATGCATAATGCCCTCCTGTTTCAGAAAAATGCAATAATTATCTGGATTCTTCATTTGCTTGTATTTCAATACCTTAATAAGTATACA
>JAGLOY010000118.1 GCA_023138735.1 Candidatus Aegiribacteria sp.
GAGGATACTTGGCTCTAATCTGTTTACAAAGGACATTCCAATTGAACTTCTCTGCGAATTGTCATGGCTGAACTTCGATGCCGTGAATTTCGCGGGTACGGCTTCAAATACCAATTTCCAAAACCTTATGTCCCTCTGTGACACTGCTGGGGTTTACTACTCAATCAGTCCCACCGAAGTAATGCAGTATGTCTCTTCATTTGGAGATTCTACATACAGTTGCTGGTTTCGGTACAGTGATTCAACTCTCACCTCTGATCACTGCTTTGCCCAGTGTAATACCGATTTTGATTCAATTGTGCGCTTCACAACAGCTGAATCACTGTATTATGATGATCCAGACTACTCCATTGAAACAACAATTATAGGACTGGCTCAGGATACAGATGATCATGATTTCCTCTGGTTCTACGAGGTTTACGACGAGGCTAACTCTCAGCAGGGCAAGCATGTGGCTGATGATCCGGATTCACTTATCTGGAACGACTACATTCCAAATGTCTACACACAGGATAGACAGGTTGGATCAGGTGAAATGCTCTCTTTCGAGGAAGTGGAGACCAGCGGAATCTTTTCCATTCAGAAGTTCTACGCTGAAAACGATATTACTAATCCGGTTACTTTCACACTTAATTTCGCATTGATTCACTTCATCGATAAGGATGATTACACAGGACTCACAGAGGATAGAGGCTGGGGTGAAATGGATGAACAGGCAGCCTGCGTACGTGCCATGATGGAAGCCGAGTATCTGTTTCCGCCTCCTGATGAAGACAGTCTTGTTGCTAATGCACCCGACTTCATCATGTTCGACTACTACCCATTCAGATACGTCCACATTGATTACGCATCATCAACAGAAATGTGCGACGATGACTGGCTGTTCCTGATAGAACATTTCGAGGAGGGGATCGATTCAACTGTGATTCCCGCTTGGGAGGATTCCGTTCCAGTATTCTTCTTCCCTCAGACCTTCGGAGTGGCGGGAGGAACTGTAATGTGGGATGATGATGCGCTTTATTACCAATCGTACTGGCACCGTAAACCCGCACCACAGGAGTTCAGGATGCTGTGCAACCTTGCACTTCTGCACCAGGCCAAGGGGATATTCCCCTACAATCTCACCAGTTATTTATCACCTTACGGCCCCGGGCAGCCCCCCTCAGGCCGTATAATGAGTTCCCTTCTTGATCTGCACAATATTCCCTTCGATGCTTCTTACGAGGAATGGGTTTACACAGGAAGGTGGTCCGATGAGGATTTCGTATACGTCCGCCCGGATTCCCTTCCCCCCTGGATCGATGGGTTTGACCCGCTTTACGATGTTTCCGATCCTCCGGATACACTGGAAGGTGACCAGCAAGCCGATGAAAAATACTTGCAATGGCTCTGCGAGCCCTACGCTGACCTCTACAACAACCTCGGCGGGATTCTTGCTGACGTTAAGTGGATAGGCCCCGAGATGCACGATCTCTGGTGGTGCAGCGATGATTACTACGATGGAGCCGAGATCAGCTACGACGGAATCACTCCTGGAGAATTTGTAACACCTGTCATTAAAGTGTTCGAGGATGAGGCTCAGGAAACCTGTTATCTGTTCTACGTGGACAGGTACTGCATATCTGACAATAATCCCTACGAGATAACGTTCAGTCCCAATGATCTTCCCGGATATGCGGACTGCACCACAAGGCTTCTTGATCATTCAAGGAGGTTCATCATGGACGGTACCTACAGTTCTCGGGAAACCCTTTACACCTTCCTTGATACTCTTGACGCGGGAGAGTCTAGACTTGTTCAGCTTGTGGACCTTACCTCTGCCCTTCCTGCAGACGTCAGGATAACCTCTTCCGATATCAGAACTATTCAGGCGGCAGACAGCCTTCGGTTGGAGGCAACGGTTGGAGACTCGGTTGATATTTACGCGTATTTCTACAACATGGGCACTGCCTCCAGGGATAGCGTTTTCGTTACTCTTTTCGACAGCACAGATTCAAATTTGATTGGTTCGGATACTCTGGAGTTCGACGGTCTTGGATACTTTCTCCCATCCGCCTGCAGATCCTGCGACCGCAGCACTGCCTCTTTCAGTTGGACCCCGGATTCATTGGAGATAGGTGTTCACAGGCTTACGGCTTCTGCTGCCACATGGCACGGTGAACCTGATTCGAGTGACAATTCGGTTGATTTCGTGTTTCTGGTTAATCCGAGGGATTACGCAACAGAGGTTCGAGGAGACGCATGGGACATGACCGAGGGCGGCAGCAATGACTGGAACACCGATGACATTGAAGCAATTGCGGAGAACTGGAACACTTCAACGGGCTGGACCGATTCGGTGAGTGGTATGTTCGAGGGTGTGATAGACTTCGACACATTGACAGAATACTTCGAAGGAGAGATCAGTCTTGCCATACCTGACAGCGTGAGTAAATACATAAATACTGGTACGTATCATATGCTAAGCTTCGGAATCGTAGTTAACAATCCTAATACACTCAGTGACAATGCCTGCAGCATGAAAATCGCCTGGAGGGACGCTCTCAATAACTGGAACGACTATGTTGGTCTACTGGCTGGTACCGGCTATCACGTGGGCAACGGATGGGATCGGTGGAGTGTAATCGGTCCTATCGATCTGAAAGCAGACACTTCTCTACACTGGGGTAATGGTACTGCCAAGGAGCTATGGATCCGCTTTCAGTACAGGATTACTATCCAACCCGAACCCCTTGATACATTACCTCTCGATATTCGCATCGGCTGGATCAGGCTTGAGGAGTCGGCACAATGAAAAATGAGATCAAACACTTAGTTTGTGCAATGATAATTCTGTTGATGCCAGGCCTTCTTAACGGATACTATGTAAGTCAAAGTACCTGGTACGGAGGTCCAGATGTAGCTGGTCCTGTTTCTATGTGGGGGAACACCTTTTCTACTCAGTCTCACACCACTTGGACGGTCCTTCCCGGTGAGCTGCTTCTGGATATCTCCACAATCAGCCACACGATTAATTCAAGTATGGGCGGGTGTTATTATACGTTTCCGGCGGACATGGACGGTGATGGTGATGTTGATGTGCTAGCACAGGCAGCTCATGCTTCAGCGAACTACAGAGTAGCCTGGTTCGAGAATAACGGAAGCGGAGATGTCTGGGATACTCACGTAGTCAGCGAAAACTATGCTGTGCTCAAGTGTGCTTATCCGGCTGACCTTGATGGTGACGGGGATATGGATGTGGTTGGTGCCAATACAGCTATCTCGAAAAAGGGCATCGAATGGTGGCGCAACGATGATGGTGTTGGAGACGCTTGGACAAGATTCCAAGTCATTGAACCATATGGATCTCCGACATTTGCATGTTGCGCTGATATAGACAATGATGATACTCTGGAAGTGATTGCTCCATCAAGAACAAGTCCTAACGAGATCGCCTGGTGGGAGAGTTCTACAACACCCCCTGATTCAGTCTGGGAGAAGCATGTCGTTTCAAGCAGTAGTCAGCAGGGATATGAGCTGTTCGCCGTTGACCTGGACCTGGATGGAGATATGGATATTACGAGTGCCTGTCATTGGTACGATGGATTATCCTGGTGGGAGAATACTGATGGACTCGGGCTTACCTGGATTGAACACTCAATAGGTAACGAGACAGGTGTTCGGTCAGTACACGCTGCAGATATCGATGGAGATGGTGATTATGATGTAGTCTGCGCTACCATGGATGAAAAGCAGGTTAGCTGGTTCGAGAATCTGAACGGTTCCGGCACAAGCTGGGAAGAACATATCCTTGCATCGGATTATGAATGGCCCCGAGGAGTACATGCTGCTGATGTAACCGATGACGGTTTTGTTGACATTCTTGTAGCTGTATGGGAGGACAATCAGCTATTCCTTTACAGGAACATGGATGGAACAGGTATGGAGTGGGCGGTATACCTACTCAAGTCAGGCTGGTGGTTCGAGGATGTTGATGTTGCCGATTTCAACGATGATGGCTTTATCGATATTCTAGCTGGAGCAACCGATGGTGTAGAAGTATCCTGGCATGAGATCAGCGGTTATTCCTCCGGTTGGCTGGAATCTTCCATACTCGATGTTGTTGGTTACCCCGAGTGGGACAGTATAGCCTGGACCGCAGAAGAACCTGCCGGGACAGACCTGTTCTTCCAGATAAAGAGTTCCAACGACCCGGGGGACATGGGAGTATGGTGCGATACCATATTCGAGCCGGGGAGTCTTGCCGGTTACGTGGACAGTACCCACAGATACATTCAGTACCGTGTAGGCATGACCACTGAGAGCCGTTTCGGTACACCTGTTCTTGATGAGGTGCGTTTCTACTGGAGCAGCATGGGTATCGAAGGCGGATCTGAAACTGAGGAGTTTCTGATCACCGCAGTTCCGAACCCTTCTACTGGAAGTGTATCCTTTATTGTTCCCTCTTTATACGCTGAGGATGTTGAGCTTTTTGTTTACGATCTTTCAGGTAAGGTTGTTCGGGTGCTGTCTGAGCGAAATGGAAGCACCTTCATATGGGATGGCCGTGATTCCTCAGGGCATGAAGCTCCTACCGGAACCTACATCATCCGTGGAGTTGTTGAAGACAGATCAGCTACGGTGAGGTTTGTGAAACTGTAATGTACTCTTGCTGATCACGATTTCGAGTTGAAGGTATCTCTCAATAAGAAGACTCACATACAGATAGCCATCTTCACTCTAGAGTTCTATTCACCTGAATCCGCTGTGTTAAAACTCCCTTAAATCATTACCAGATAAGCATTAACAACGTATGTCAGACGTATATTATAGGCTGGCGGAGGGGGTGGGATTCGAACCCACGGACCCCACATAGGGGGTCAACGGTTTTCGAGACCGTCCCGTTCGACCACTCCGGCACCCCTCCGCGGGACGAAAATATGCCCTGAGAAAGTTATTTCAGCAAGTGCAGGCAAATTCGTACAAATTTACATCCGGAAGTCAATAACCCACTATCAGGCGAAGGATGAAGGAAGCTGACAACTATAATCCAGATAGCTATAGTTAAGAAAAGCAAGAAGTGAATAAGGAGAACTCAAATGAATAAGACAGCTATACTCTTAACCACATTTGCACTAACACTGCTTATGGTTTCCTGTCTGCCGGCAGATCAGGCACCGGGAATAGGCCCGGATCTAAGCACAAACCTTCTGGTTGATACCGGCCTTACTTACGGTGAAATGCTTGCTGGAGAATCCTCTACATTTACACTTAGATGGACAGCATCGGATGACGCAGAGTGGTACGATGTGAGGATATCACCTCATCCCATCAATGATTCTAACTGGGATACTGCCCTCAGGATCGATTCCGTTCCCGCGGGTGACAGTACAGATATGCTTGTCTATGTGGAAGTACAGCCTGAAGTGTTTGAGAACACATGCATATCATGCGGCCTGTGCGTAGATGCATGCCCACAGGACGCTATGAGCCTTGTTGATGGTAAGGCGGTGATAGACCTTGACAATTGTACAGCCTGTGGTGAGTGCGTTAGGGTTTGCCCTGTTAACGCCATTACCGATAGCCGTTACGGGGAGTCCTACTACTTCGCGATAAGAGCCATGGGATCCGGGAATACTCAATCTCAGATTGTCTCGGCCTCGGGAAGGTACAGGCTTAGATACATGAACATTGAGAGCTGGTGTGGTGATTGTGCTTATGAGTGTTTCATCCTTCTGGATTCGTGCGGACCAGGTTGTCCGGTTGATGCTATCTGGTATACGCCTGACTGGAGTACACCTGGAGTGGATTCCGGGATGGTTCATATTGATTACGATCTTTGCATAGACTGCGGCCAGTGCTTTATTCAGTGCCATGAGTACGGGCTCTGGTCAATAATGAAGGAGGTGGTTGCTGAATGAAAACACTGATACCGGCAGTTATACTTGTTCTTGTCTCAACTGTTACAGCTTCCCTTACATTCTCACAGGATGCCGGCGGAAGCGTTATTCAGTGGGATCCGCTTGAAGGTAGCTACGATTCACTGGTACTTCGATGCTCGGAGACAGCGTACGTTGCAGATGATCCCGATTGGGGTGTCATTCTTGCAACCGTTTATCCCGATTCCACCGGGGAGTTTTCAACATCAGTTCAGATACCGGCAGCATTTGTTGTTGATCCTGATAAGTGTATTGCAGACGGTATATGTATCAGTGTATGCCCTACAAGCGCAATAACTGAGGATATAGATGGGAAGGCTGTTATCGATCCCGATCTCTGCATAGCGTGCGGAATATGTGCAAACGTATGTCCTGTTGCTGCCATTTTCGTACCGTCTTCCGGATTGTATTACGGTCTTTTCGGAGTCAGCGAGGAGATTACTGAGGAGCTTATCCAGGAGTCAGTACAATGACCAGGAAAGCAATAATAATAACAACGGTGATACTGATCCTTGCTACCGTTGCTCTTGCCGAAACCTTCTTCAGGGTTGACCGCTCCGTATGTACCGGGTGCGGCGACTGCTACGAGGTATGCCCTGTTGATGCGATAGAAATAATCGATGGTAAGTCTCACATAGACCCTGAAAAATGCATAGGCTGCGGGTTCTGTCAGGGGGTGTGCAGCTATGACGCGATTCGTTAAAGCACTCGCTGTAATAGCGGCTATCTTCATTCTGCTCATCGCCTGCAAGGGGCCTGTTGAAACTACTCAGCTTTTTGTCAATACTGACGATTGTACCGGGTGCGGAGAATGCATGGAAGTCTGCCCCTACAATGCTGTTGAAGTAATCGATGGTGATGCGGTTATCGATCCCTCCCTTTGTCATTTCTGCTACAGGTGTGTTGAAGAGTGCCCGGAAGGAGCGATATACTGATGAAAACTTCATTATTTGTTTTCCTTCTTGTGCTTCCGGTGCTGGCTATGGCGGTATCCCTGGACGGATGGGTTGATATCCAGACAGGTGGGGACAGTCTTTCTCCACAAATGGGCAGAGCGGATCTGGGAGGTCTGCTTAAAGGCGACAACTGGACCTTTGTTGTTCACCAGAGATTTTCCCGAGTGGATAGCACTGGTGTTGTAGAAAGGATACTGAATACCTATAGCAGGACAGATGTGGATTTCTCGATCGAGGCTGGACCTCTAACCATTAATCCTGATATCTGCTGGACAGTTGATCTTGGAGATAATAAACCAGAACTGGTTCTACCTGTTCAAGCAGGAATTGTATACAGAGAGGGTTTTATAAGACCCGGTCTTGGTATTGAAGCCGATGTTTCGGAGAACATTCACCTTTTTGCAAGAGGCATGTACTGGAACAGAGACCTCATACAGGAAGATGATTACGATCTTGCATGGACTGAAACCCGCATAAGCGGTGGAGTAAGCTGGGATACCCCCTGGGGACCTTCTCTTTCCGTAGCCGGGTTAAACCACAAAACAAGCTCGGATTTCATAAATTACGAGGCCACCTGGAGCAGGATAGATGTCAGTGTTGCCGTTCAACCACAATCGCTTCCCTTGAATATGTTCGTCAGCGGAGATGTGACCTATTCAACCTATGATGGTTCGGATTTCAACGATCACGATATTGCCGACAGACTGACTTCACGGGTCAGACTGGTTCAAATGGTTTTTCCCTCGATATCTGTCAACGCTATCTTTGAATCTGCTCTGGATTTCGATGAAGGTATAACCAGATCAGCATGCACTTCGCTTGAGTCAAGAATAGTCTACCGTTTCATGAGATCGCAGGACATTGCTTCATCAGTAGTGCTCTTCGGTAAACTTTCCAGATCATCAATAAGAACGGAACGGGCGGGTATATTCTCAAGGGTAAACCTCTACAAGGGGCTTTCAATTCTTTTAGAGGCCCAAGCGCGGGTGACACCGACATCTGTTGCCGGCGCAGGCCCTGACAGAAAGAGGTATGTGTTCGGTCCGGGGCTCGAGTACCAGTTCGGGAATACTGCCCGGATATGGGGTATGGTAGAGCAGGAGAGAACCAATCTGGAGACTAATCAGAACTGGTGGCGTATCAGAGCGGGATTAGAATTCTATCCAGGAACTTTTAACTTCTGACACCGTTATAAACCAAAGTAAGATGCAGGGACATTTTCGGATGTCCCTGCAGTATGCTGGGTGAAAGGAAAAACCTTTGTTTGAAGGATTCGGTGCCGGACTGACTCTGGGGATTGCCACAGGAACAGCGTGTCTCGCTACATGCGGCCCCATATACGTTTCTTATCTGATGGGCGAAAGGCGAACCGGGTTTCAATCCCTGTGGATCATACTCAAGCTTAATGGGGGCAGGTTCATAGCCTACGCCTTCTTCGGTGCTCTGATGGGAATGCTTGGAGGATCTATCCCGGTGTCGGTGCGGGCTCCCCTTACCTTTATTGGATACATACTGTTCTCCACATATATGCTTATGTCAGTCGTGAGGATTCGCAAAAAATGTTCCGGGTGCCATGCAGGGAAATTTCTGAAGATTACAAGTAATCCTTTTCTGCTCGGCTTTCTTACCGGCTTTTCGGTATGTCCCGCCTTCCTGATAGCTGTGACAGGGGCTTTCGAAACAAGCGGACCTGTAAACGGTATGATGCTTTTCATAGGCTTCTTTGCGGGAACCACTGTTTACATGCTTCCCTTTGCCCTCTTTGGCCTTCTGACAATGAAGGACTGGATAACTAAGGCTGCAAGGATGATAGCGGTAGTTGTTGCAATTTATTTTGGAGCGGTTGGTATTCGAGGTCTTGTAACATGGATATCGCAGCCATCACTTAGAAGCCAGTACGATCATAATGCTGTAGAAACGGCACATCTATCAGACACTGACAGAGGCGGTATTTTCTCAGTAGAGGACTCGGATACGCTGTACATCGTATCCTTCAATAACGATGATGATGATTTTGGAAGTCAGCTCGCGGAAGATATGTCTGGGACGGTACTGCCTCCAGTCAGGCTGGTCAGCACGACTGCGGAAGACTGGCGCGAAGCGGTGGCACTAATTCCCGGTCTTTCACCTGTAATAGTCCCTCCCTGGGTCGATGACAGGTCCGGCATCGAAACTGTTGAATGGCAGGAAACCTTTATCGAGTACATGGTTGATATGCAAATGAGAACCTTTGCCGTTGAATATCAGCCGTACTGCGATGACAGGATAATCGGGATTCAGTCTTTCCTGGAAAGGTACAGTTTCAGATGTCACGCCGATTCAGGATTTGTTTTCCTTATGATGAACCCTCTGGCCTGTGCTCCTTCCGATTGTTCAACCTGTGAGATTCCTCATTAGATTAGTAATGCTGCGTAATCTGATATTCCATGAGTAAGGAGTGAATATGCCAGAGAAAGCATCATGCGGTTATTCAGGACCTAAAGTAAAATCCGACTGCCTGATTTCATATGAGAATACGGATACGGAACTTCGCGTAGCAGTAAATTCTGAAGAGCCAGAAGAGATTCTTGAGAAAGCTGTCAGGGATACTGCAGCACGGATGGGCATCTCCAGCGGTACGGTAGAGATTGAGGATTGTGGAGCTGCTCCGTTCGTTGCCGCTGCAAGGTTTGAGGCTGCTGCCAGAATGGTGCTTGGAAACAATTTCCCTCTTCTTCCTCCAGCACGGAATATAGAACCTTCAGGAAAGAATATTCCAAGGAGATCCAGACTTTACGTTCCCGGTAACCGTCCGAGATTCATGGAAAAAGCCATGTCTGCAGAAGCTGATGGTGTCATTCTGGACCTTGAGGACAGCGTGTCTCCAAACAGAAAATTCGAAGCAAGAATTATGGTTGCTCATGCGCTTGCAAATCTAGATTTTCATGGTATGGAAGTAATGGTCCGTATTAATCAGGGTGAGTACGCTATCGATGATCTCGAGTGGATAGTACCACAGCCTGTTCAGCATATTCTTATTCCAAAAGTGGAAATTCCAGACCAGGTTTCAGTAGTAAGGGATATGGTGGAGAAAATCTCTGAGCTTTGCGGCCGGGAAGCGGGAGTATGGCTCATGCCCATCATTGAAAGCCCTCTGGGCGTGTTCAACGCACTTGATATCGCAAGGTCTGTTCCTGACGAATCGGCAGCCCTTACTCTCGGGCTTCAGGACCTTTCTGCCGAATTAGGGGTTACACCTACTGCAGAGGGTACGGAGAGCTTTACCTCAAGAAGCCTGATAGTTCTGGCGGCAAGAGCAGCCGGGCTCCAGCCCATTGATACCGTATATGCTGACGTCAAGAACGAAGATGGACTCAGGAAATCGGTGCGTCGGGCGAAAGTGCTGGGTTTCATAGGAAAGGGATGTATTCATCCCGCGCAGGTACCGATCATAAACGAGGGCTTTCTGCCCAGCAGCGACGCTCTGGACAAAGCCAGACGTATAGTTATGGCTATGGAAAAGGCTACGTCCGAGGGACTGGGAGCAGTTGCTCTTGGTTCAAAAATGATTGACCCTCCAGTAGCGAAGCAGGCTCAGGTAGTTATGGATAACGCCATCAGACTTGGATTGATCTCGATTAACTGGCGGGAAGAGGAGAGGGAATAATGCACTGTCCAAAATGCAATAGTGATTTGAAGGTATCGGAGCTTCTCGGAGTGAGGATCGATAGATGCCCTTCCTGCATGGGAAGCTGGTTCGATAGAAATGAGCTCAGACAGGCAAGGAACCAGGCGGACAGTGACCTTGCCTGGATGGAGATCAATCTCTGGAAGGAAACCGATGGATTTCATGTGAAAAGGGAATCTGTGCAGTGCCCTTCCTGCGGAGAGAAGATGGCCTCGGTAGGTTACGCTGATACTGGGGTCCAGATAGATTACTGCAGTGAATGCGGCGGGATCTGGCTGGACAGTGGTGAATTCAGACAGATCATCCAATCCCTCGAGCATGATATTGATAATATGACAGCTTCAGATTACTTCAAGGAGAGCATCAGAGAAGCGGAAGAGCTGATCGCCACCAGCGATCACTTCAGTGAAGAATGGAAGCACTTCAAGACAGTTCTTAAACTGCTGGAATATCGCGTTCTTGCGGAACACAGAACCCTGGCTCGGATTATAGAGAACTTCAGGAGCCCCTTCTCCTGATCTAATGAGCCCTGAGGCTGAACATCAACGGTAGATTATCCATCCCCTCGGGCAGCCTCCAGAAACCATTATCATCCTTGATCATGCATGGCAGAGCCTTCCATGGGATAACACTGTGCTCATGGAAAAAGTCGATCTTCAATCCATTTTCGATAAGAGCATTCAGAATATCACTTATTGACCATTGCCATTCCCAGGATGGTGATTTAACGATGTAGTCCGAATCCGAGTAATCCGGATAGTCAGCCGGCCATTCCATAGGAGCTTCCCCGGGGAAGTAGGGATAACGAACATTCAGTCCATCCGATTCATCGTCGAACACGTGCATGAACGGATGGGATTCCATCAGATAGAAAAAACCGCCGGGTTTAAGATACTTTCTGATAATTCTTGCCCATGCCTTCAGATCCGACAGCCAGCAGAGAACTCCGATCGATGTGTATACGATATCGAATGTACCATCCAGCTTGCCTGCCAGGTCGTAAACGCTTGATTCGATGAATCTGGCGGTAAGACCCGCTTTTGCTGCGAGCTTCTGTGCTTCGCGGAGGGAAACCGGGGAGATGTCTACTCCGGTTACGTCGGCTCCCAGTCTGGCCCACGAGAGCGTATCGGTTCCTATGTGGCACTGAAGGTGGAGTAGAGACCTGTTCCGGACTTCTCCAACTTCACCGGTCTGGATAGCGTCCAATACATGGCCGCCTTTAATAAGCTCCTCGTAGTCATAGGATTCTGCATGAACTTCCGCAAGCTCATCCCAGTGGGTCCTATTCCCTTTCTCTGCTTCGAAATATCTTTTCATTTGTTGTTCTCTACTCCTGTTCCTTCTTACCGCTGACGCTTGCCAGTATATCCCCGATGATCGGCAGAAGAATGATCAGGAGCCAACCGAACAGGAATTCCTGAGATCTAAGGCCGAAGCTGCCGTAGGGAACCGCTCTATCCTTTATCTCGGTGAATATCATCCAGAATATTCCCATTGGGATTATCCACCGTATGCAGATACTCCACCAGAGGCCTACATGGAAGCTTGAATTCTTATTGATGTACTGCCTCTGTTCCTCCGCTCCAGTACCCCATCCGATAATCAGAACCTCTCCAAGAACAACCAGCGTAAGTCCGAAGCTGTTCATGAAATGATCAGCGATATCAAGGATGTGAATTCCCATGCCGGTAAGCATTGGAATCCCGAGCAGGAAGGCACTGATGCCTACAATAAGATTCGCTTTCCTGTGCGAGGTTCTCCACTTGTCTTTGACCGAAGCAGTAACAGCTTCAAGCAGACTGAAGGCAGAATCCACCGCAAGGGTCAGAAGCATCAGGAAAAATAGAACTCCGAATACTCTTGCCGCGGGGAGAGTGGTGATAATGTGGGGATAGGCAACGAATGCGAGACCAGGTCCGGATGACACCACCTGTGACACGGGTACACCCAGGGAGGAAGCATGGTGACCCAGAGCTGAGAATACGGCAAGACCGCCGAAAAAGGCGGTAAGTGCATCGGCAACTCCTATTATCATGGCATTCGCTGCGATGTTGGTTTTCTTCGGCAGGAAGCTGCCGTACGCTATCATTATGGCGAAACCAATACTCAGACTATAGAATACCTGCGAAATGGCCGCAAGCCATATCTTCGCGTTCATCAGTTTTGACCAGACCGGAGTCAGATAGAATTCTATCCCTGTACCTGCACCTGAAAGGGTCAAACCCCTGATTACGAATAGCAGAAGAAGCCCCCAGGGAATCAGCACCGTAAAATACACGACCTTGCTAACTGTCTTTGTGCCCTTCCATACGGACGCTACTATCCATATCCATGCCAGAGTGAATCCAATGAAAAGCGGCCATTTGAACTTACCCATATCCCAGGGTTCCGAAGTTACCCCGAGAAAATCGTTGAAGAAGAAATCTGCGGGGGAGCCCATAAAAGTATCTGCTTCCTCTACACTGTTGAAACCATAGAGGTATCCGTCGAAAGCAACCAGAATGGTACCGTACTCTTCCGAATTATCCGGGCTGTAAGGATCTTCCGATATGATACCTTGATCAGCGGATACAGGAGAGACAAAGCTCCCGCCCAGAAGGGAATCGGGAATTTCTATAAGAACTTCCATATCTTCAAGATCGGTCTCCATTATAGCGTACTGGATGTCGGCGTATTCTCCCTCTTCCTGCACCCATCCCAGCGTAGCTGCTTCGTAGGTGTAGTTCACGCTCCACGCCATGATAATGGCATAGTAGGTAACGATGATGAATCCAACACCGGCAGCGAACCAACCGAACCACTCCAGTCTGGGACTGATTTTCTTGAAGGATCCGGGTGCAGCCTGGTGAAACTTATGACCAATGCTGAATTCAAGCATCAGCAGAGGAATTCCCGCCAGGAAAAGACAGATGAAATAGGCTACAAGAAAAGCACCTCCACCATTTTCGTATGTGATGTACGGAAAACGCCAGATATTACCAAGACCGATAGCAGACCCTATGGCAGCGAGTACGAAAGCAGTCCTGCTGTTCCAGGTTTCTCTAATGGCAGCCATGATTATCCCCTTTTATTGGATTGCTTCTCCGTCACTAATGGTAAATATCTGCACACTGTAACGGGGTCAGGTCAAGGGGGGGCTGTTATTCCTGTGATTTTTCCCCGGCGTCATCGCAGGGGTGTCTCCCAGCAAACCGTTTCCACAGGCCAACTCTGCCTAGAAAACTGAGGATGGCTCCGTAGAAGCAGAGGTACTTGCAGAAAAATCTCGGGAAGAATACAAGAATAGATAGCGTGACAATCGCGACGATGAAGGATCCTACTATGAAAAATGAAAAGATGGTGTGGAACGGATCTAACCGACAGAAGAAAGCCTGCGGTGCGATGTTTGCAAACTGACCTGTGCTTGTCAGAACAATGAAACCGAAGAACAGAATCATAACCAGATACCGGAAACCTGAAAGAATTGTGTGCACCTTATGAGGAAATTTCGGAGGTCTTGGAACATGAAGCTTTCCAAGCAGGTCCTGGAGAGCTCCGAAGGGGCAAACCCACCCACAGTAAATTCTATCGAAGAGTGTAGTCCAGATTATCGGAAGGATTAGAACAGCGATCCCGAGACCGCCCAGGAAAATCAGTCCACCGGGAAGCAGTGAGTACTGTGCCACACCCAATGGGCAGAAACACCCCTGTATAAAGAAACCAAGCACTATCAGGGATATCATCTGTACTGCAATATGAGCGATTTTACGTTTACGCCTGTCATCTTTTCTCCTGCCCCTGAAACGTCTTTTCAGGCAGGTGGCGACAGGCAGCAGAACAGCTGTTGCTATCAGTACGATCAGTGTTCTGTTTATTCCCCCCCCTGATGGATTTACGCATCCGTCCCAACCCATATAATGAGGGCTAAGAGCATTGTCAGCAGAAGGGCAGGCAGCTTCCGGCGGAAGTCCCAGAGGACATCCACCCGCAAGAGTTTCCGAACCATTCGTCCTTCCTATAGTATCAGCACTCACTGCGGAGGTTGTGTCAGATCGTACCCCGGGATTATCACAGTATAGATCAGCGTTTGCATCGATGAAAAAAGCACAGAATGGGCTATCCTCATGACAGGCCTGCTCCGGTGAATAATCCAGGGGACAAGTTTGAGCCGGAGCGATTGTTTCCTCAATTGCAACCGTATCGATCGATACGGAATCCGGGACTACTTCAATCAGGACTTCCTCGACAGTCTCTACCAGCTCAGGAATTTCCGTCGATGATGATTCTGCTGTCCATATTACACTGTCGGCGGGTACTCCCAGATCTTCCGGCAGGCTGTCAGGGATAGATTCAGTTTCGGCAACCAGCGTATCGGAAACAGTCTCAGATGTGTCAGGGGGAATGTCTATCTGTTCAGAAGCACCATCAGGCTGAGGTCCGGGGTTGTCGCAAAGAGAGTCTCCGTCCCCATCAATATAAAGGGCGCACGAAGGACTATCCTCAGGGCAGGCTTGCTCCGGTGGGAAACCAAGTGGACAGGATGCCAGCAGGGCTGAACTCATCAGGAATATAAGAATAGAGGCAGTATTCATTAATATCGTTTTTCCAAACTCTTACTTATACAGATGAAGACAATTCGATGAATAATAGAGAAACCGGCCGTCACAGCCAAGGGACGACCGGTTGTACGAATATCTCTATATGAACGCTGCTTTGATCCGGCCAAAGGTTGAATTCTCGAGAGAGAGGGTTCCATGTAGTTGGATAGTAGGGAAGTTATCATCCTGAACGAGAGACGTGGTTGAACCGTATGCACCGTAAATACGTCTGATTCCTCCAGGAAGCGCGCTCCACGAATAAAGGGATCCGTCGCCAGCTGACCAATTGATCTCTATTAACAGGTTATCCTGACCGTTGTACCAGAAAGGAGTGGTAAAAGGGATTTCGAACCATTCATTTATAGCAACCACATCTGTTGTATACGAAGCCTCGTTGAAAACCAGCGTTTTCGTTCCGCTTATGAAGTTATCATCAAAAGTAGGCACCAGGTTATCACTGGCACAGAGCCCGAGATAAACACTAAGATCAGAGAAGGTTGCCTGATCGTCCGGCGAAGGGAATCTCTTCCACGAAATGCCTGAGATCTCAATAGCATCATTAATTTCAGTATCTAATACTACCACCTGGTAGCGCATGCTGAGGTCTCAAGAACCGCACCAAGGCTGATTTGAACCCTGATCAGCATTTCCCACAGTTATGGTGGCCGCAAAGCCAACACACGCAAGGACAATAAGAACCGCACCTGTCAGTTTCAATTTAATCTCCTATCTTTTGAACTATTATTTCTTTCTCACATCCACTACTACTATACAAATATACAGAAGAATAGTTCCGTGTAAACGTTTCCAGAAACGGGAATGTTTCGACGTTAGCCTTGACATTAAGTCTCAATCGTAGATATTTCCAACCCTACTCTGAGCGGTCCGGTAGTTCAATTGGCTAGAGCACCGGCCTGTCACGCCGGAAGTTGCGAGTTCGAGTCTCGTCCGGACCGCCAGAGTGAATCCCGCAGGGCAAATGCCTTGCGGTTTTTGCGTTTATTGAATTCGAGAGTGGTTTACACTCCAGCTATGGTATTATTGACCATGTCATAGATTAGCTGGTATTATTAATATTCCATTAACGTGAATTATGCATTCAAAGGGTAGTCACCTTTGAAGTCGAAATCGGGGTTAATAATTAACAGATATCTTCAAAGAGGGGGATAAATGTTTCCATTTTCTGGAATTGTCGGTCAGGATGACGCAAAGCTTGCGCTTGCCATAGCGGCTGTGGATCCGGGTATCGGAGGAGTTCTCCTCTCCGGGATGAAGGGTACAGGCAAAAGCACACTTGTCCGTTCCTATGTTGAGATACTTCCGGACCAGGAAGTAGTAATAGACTGCATTTATGGCTGCAGTCCGGACGATAAGCGGTTTCTATGCGATCAGTGCAGGCAATCGTTCGATAACGGTATTGAGCCAGCTACTATCACTCGCAGACCATCACTTGTTACAGTTCCTCTCGGGGTTACTGAAGACCGCCTCCTGGGAACAATCAATGTGGAAAAATTGCTGCAGCAGGGCGAACAGGAATTCCAGCCGGGACTTATGGCTCGGGCCAATAACCAGGTTCTATATGTAGACGAAGTGAACCTGTTACCGGACAATATTACCGATGATGTTCTAGATGCGTGTGCGGGCGGCATCAATACGGTTGAAAGAGAAGGAATTTCAGTTATTCATCCCGCCAGATTTATCATGGTTGGTACAATGAATCCGGAAGAAGGGAATCTAAGACCACAGATACTCGACAGATTCGCATTTTCCGTGAAAATTGAAACCGAAGTGAATCCCTTGAAACGAATTGAGATAATTGAGAGAAATCTTGCCTGGGAGGCTGACTCGGAGCGTTTCAGCAAAGCATTTAAGAAATCTGATATCCGGCTTCGAGAGACTATTTCAGCCGCTCGAAGCAGATTAGGGAATATTAGAATTCCTTTATCCTCGATTGAAACTGTGGCTGGAACTATGGCTGAACTTAAAATGGATGGTCAGAGGCCTGACCTGGTTACAATAAAGGCTGCGAGAGCCTGGGCAGCTCTTGAGAAGCATAAAGAAATTACGCAGGATGCCCTGATGGCTGTTGCACCTATTTGCGCATGCCACAGAACCAGATCCGGCGGAATGAATCAACCTCCTGAGAGGGAAGAACTGCTTTCAGTTCTGAAAAATGAAGCTTCAAAAGCCAGTTCAAAACCAGATCAGTACTTCGATGCTGATTCTATAGTTTAGACTGGAGCGGATTTGATTTCTGGCGGATTACCATTCTCAGCAGTTAAAGGTCTTGAAAGAGCTTCCCTTGCTATCCAGCTGTCTCTTATAGAAAGCACTATTGGAGGCGTGCTGATAACAGGAACCAGAGGAACTGGGAAAACTGTCCTGGTTAACGGAGCCGGATTTATTCATCCTGACTTCCTTCCAGATGAGGCGATTGTCAATGTTCCAATTGGAGTTACCGAGCAGAACCTGTTGGGGGGAATAGACCTTCAGCGTGTTCTGACTAGCGGGACATTCAGCTGTAAACCGGGTCTTCTTGAAAAAGCGCATGGGAAGATTTTACTCATAGACAATATCAATCTACTGAGTGATCGACTTGCTGATCTTATTCTGGATTGTGCCGCAAGCGGAATTCTGACAGTTGAACGTGAAGGAATCTCGGTAACCAGAAATAGCCGGTTCAAGCTTTTTGCCACAATGGATCCAGACGAAGGAAAGCTTCGTCCTCAGCTTCTGGATCGATTCGATTTATCTGTAGAAGTAAAAGGCATTGATACTGCCGAAGAAAGGATCGATCTGCTCAAACACCTCCTGGCCATCAATGATCCTGGGGAAAAGGTAATTAGCCGCTACTCTCAGAGAGACAGTCTGCTTAGAGAAAAAATCCAGAAAGCCCGTAGAAGGCTCCTCCGGGTTGGAATAAAGGGTCGTACGCTTTCTGCAATAGTATTTACCATGAGCATGCTTGAAGTAGATGGACATCGACCGGAGATAGTGCTGACAAAAGCGTCCGGGGCTCTGGCTGCTCTGCGGGGGAGGTCGAGAGTAATCTGGGATGATGTCCGGGATGCGGCGTACATGGTGCTCGGGCATAGAACAAGAAAGGGTGGATTGGAAGGACCTCCATCTGAGAAAGTCGTCATTAATGCTCTGCAGAAGGGATGGGGGATTGGTTCGAAGTATGGGATATCCGATACGCTGCTGCGCCTGTGGGACTCGAAAACCAGCATTCTCGACTCAATTATTGCCGCGATGAATTCCGCTGACGAATCCGAGAACGTCTGGAGCAGGGAGACAAAAAAATTGAAGGAAATGGAGGGAATGTTCAAGGTTCAGTTTCCTGAATTTCTGGAAAGCCAGATACTGAAGAAAATTATGCGCAAGGTTTCCAAAACGGCCAAAACAGGAGCCGGATCGAAACACACGGTCGTAAAACCCTCTTTAGAAATGGAACGGGGCAAGAGAATAAGAATTGTTAAAACTGATGATCCTTATCGACTGGATGTCCTCCAGACAGTTACAGCTGCGGCAATCGAAGGTCAGAGATTGCCATTCATTCCTCTTGCGAAGCAATGGTGGCGAGCATGGGAGAGAAGTTCCAGACCAAGGGCTACTGTCATGCTTGTTATTGATGCCAGCAAGTCATCAAGGGACTATCTCTTCGGACTCAGTAAGTTACTGAAGACTATGTTCGAAGACTACTTTGACCCGATGTCCAAGGTGGGCTTAATATCGATGAACATGGGAGCACCGGTTCTTCATTTCAAGCCAACCAGGAACAGACTTCGTGTATACGGACGGATGGAGGAGCTGACCTCTTCTGGTTACACTCCCCTTGCAGAGTCCATATCAACTGCAAGAAGAGCGCTGCAGAAAAGCAATACAACGGGAGATATCAGGGGTAATTATATTCTGCTGGTATCCGACTGCGCACCTGAACCTCTTCCCCTTGGCTGTCAGGATCCTTACGAAAGCGATCTTTATGCAGAAGCTAGAAAGCAAGCTCAGAAATGCGGTTCGGTAGGTATTCCCATTTTTGTGATTGATCCTCTTGAGTATCCAACGCTGAAAAGTCCGGAGGAAATGCCAGGCAGGCGGCTGGCTAGGTATATAGAGGGAGTAACAAGAGGAATCCTGCTCCATCTGCCGGCAAAGGTGTTCGATTCGGATAACAGAGTGATCAATGTTATCAATTCGATAGCATCCGGGAGAGAGAGGGAGAGAGCTACAGAGAATCTTCGCAGGGAGATAGAGAAATTCTCCGATATTACCGGACCATTCATGTAATACTGAACTGCAGAAGAAATCGGTATCCGGCATTTTCGAGTATTGTCTACTGTGGCCCGCCAGAGAGTTCAATGCCCCCGATCAGGGGGCTATTTCTTTTTACAAAATCCGGATGCACGGTTCGAGTGCGAATGGGGCCGTGCGAATGGGGTCGGACGTCACTTGCGACA
>JAGLOY010000119.1 GCA_023138735.1 Candidatus Aegiribacteria sp.
TCTCCGCCGCTTCCAGCATCTTCCGCTCAAGGTACACTGCAGCCTCTTCGGGAGTTCCCGGTATATCCGCGGTGATTCCCTTCTCATCTTCTGATGATCTGAAAATATCCGCGATACTTGTAGCGCTGATGATCTCACTTCGCGATTTACGAATACTCTCAGGCGTAATATTGTGATCCTTATTGTACTTCAGCTGGATGGCCCTTCTCCTCCCGGTCTCGCTGATTGCGTACTCCATTGAATCTGTAATCCTGTCAGCGTATAGAATAACGCGTCCGGCAAGGTTTCGGGCGGCTCTTCCAGCCGTCTGAACCAGGCTGGTTCTTGATCTGAGAAATCCCTCTTTGTCGGCGTCAAGTATAGCAACAAGTGAAACTTCCGGCAGGTCAAGCCCTTCTCGCAGAAGGTTCACACCGATCAGAACATCGAATTCCGCCAGCCTGAGCTCCCTTAGAATTGAAACCCGCTCCAGGGCGTCAACTTCGCTGTGTATGTACCGCGATTTGATGGAGAGGTCCTCAAAGAAGGACGTCAGCTCTTCGGCCATCTTCTTAGTCAGAGTTGTTACGAGTACTCTTCCGCCGGATTCAACAGCTTCTCTTACTTCTCCGACCAGATCATCTATCTGAGTGGAAGCAGGCCGGACTATCATATCCGGGTCAACAAGGCCTGTAGGTCTTACAATCTGCTGTACTACCTTTGCCGAATGCTCAAGTTCATAAGCAGCAGGGGTTGCTGACATACATATCTTCTGTCCTGTGATATCAACGAATTCCTCAAGATAGAGAGGGCGGTTATCCAGTGCGGAAGGAAGACGGAAACCGTTATGAACAAGTGTTTCTTTCCTGGATCTGTCACCTTTGAACATTGCCGACAGCTGCGGAACAGTCCTGTGGGATTCATCGATGAAGACGAGCATGTCGCCCAGTGGAAAGTAATCGATAAGACAGGATGGCCGCTCCCCCTTTTTTCTGCCGGATATGTGTCTGCTATAGTTCTCGACTCCGCTGCAGTAACCTGTTTCCGCAAGCAGTTCTATATCGTATCTGGTTCTGGACTCAAGCCGCTGAGCTTCAAGAAGCTTGCCATTGAACCTGAATTCAGATAACGTCTCCTCCAGTTCCCTCTCAATTCTGCCTATGGCAAGGTTGAGCTCCCGCTCGGATGTTACGAAGTGTCTGGCCGGGAAAATGTTGATCTCCTGCAGATCTTCGAGTACCGCCCCTGTCAGATGATCGATTCTCCTTATGCTGTCTATCGTGCTTCCGAAGAATTCCACCCTTGCTGCCATGCGTCCATAGGCAGGCACAACATCCACAACATCACCCCGGACTCTGAACCTTCCTCTGGTCAGGGCCACATCGTTCCTTGCGTAACGCATTTCAACAAGTTCCATCAGAAACCGGCCAGGATCAAGTTCCATTCCTGTGGAAATGCTAAGGCTGCTTGAGGCAAAGGTTGAGGGATTTCCAAGACCGTAAATACAGCTGACGGATGCTACTACTATCACATCCTTCCTTGACAGCAGAGATGTAGTTGCGCGCAGCCTGAGCCTGTCCAGTTCCTCGTTTAGGTCAACATCCTTTTCGATGAATGTGTCCGTGGTGGGAATGTAGGCTTCCGGCTGATAATAATCGTAATAGCTTACAAAATACTCCACTGCGGCATCGGGAAAAAATCCCTTTAATTCGCTGTAAAGCTGAGCAGCCAGGGTTTTGTTGTGACTTACAACCAGCACTGGTTTATCCATTTCCTGGATGATCCCGGCCATTGTAAAGGTCTTACCGGAACCTGTAACACCCAGAAGTGTCTGCCACTGGCAACCCACGCGCAAACCCGCAGTAAGTTCTTTTATGGCATTCGGCTGATCTCCGGATGGCGTGTAATCACTAACAAGTTTGAAAACCGGCATTTATCCCTTCAGCGAGGACAGTGCAATCTCAAAAGCGGAAGCAGGGCTGGAAATACCCCAGTTATCAAGAACCGCCGGGTGCAATTCCCCGATAACTCCTGAAACTCGGCCATCGATGATTATTGAAGCACATCTTCCGGGGATGAACCTCTCATCATCAATATCAGCAAGAGATAGTCCAACAGCTCTAGAGTGACAGAGAGAACCTATTATCGAATGAGCGTCTCCGAAATCAGCCTTATTGCCGCAGATCAGACAGGCCAGCAATATATCGGTTCGGCAGTATCCATCTTCACAGGCAGTGAGTACCTCCCCTGTCTCGAAGATCCTGTGTGGATACGCCGCATGCGCGCTTGTACTTTCCACTTCAAGCAACCCTGGAAGAAGGGTATTCCTGACAACACCGTACTCTGCTGTCATGGGATTCGCAATACTGATTGGATCGCTTGGTGTCCGGGTTAAGTTCTTAACCTTCGCTCTGCTTGTAAGGACAGGACGAAGGATTTCTTCGCACCGGGCACCTGCAAGAAGAATCCTTACTGCATCCGCCAGATCTTCTATTGGTGCGCACTTCCCAAGGGTAAACTGCTCAGGAAGAAGTGGTTCGAAGTATGAAAAACCGAGGGAGATGACGATATCTTCGATCATGTCAACAGCGTGTATCCCATCCCTCCTGTAAGGCGGCAGGATACCTGTAACTCCCGTTCCATCAAGTTCAACGGATGCGTAATCCATCCGCAACAGGGCTTTCTGGGCGGATTCCGGAGATATGTCCATACCAAGAACTTCATGTATGGATTCCATGGATGCCGTCAGGCGGTCGCTGAAAATGACAGGGGTTACAACGGTCTTGCCGGGATAAGATTCAGGATAATTGATTCTAATGGGTAAAATTACCGCTCCCCTGTCCTGAAGGTTACATGCCAGTATGGTGGCGGAAAGCTGTACCGTTTCCCAATCGGTGCCTGTAACCTCACAGAAAAGCCTGGAATCACCGGCTCTTACCCTTCCTGTTGTCTGGCTGTTCAGAATCGGAGGGAACGAAAGTATGTTGCCTCCGCTATCCTCAAGCAGGGGCAAAAGATCCTTTCCCTCCAGAAGGTGGGCGTATGTTCGGCCGGTTTCCGTTTCGGTCAGGATCTCGGACAATGTCATTTCCTTCTCGCAGCCGAGAGGAACGAAAGATGTCTCGGGAGATGCTGCTCTGTAGCTGATGGGAAATTCGATATCATCCAGGCGGTAAAAACCCGCTCCGGCTGTTTTTCTGTTCTTCCCAAAGGATGTGGCCAGCTTTTCCTGTACATCTATCAGCGCATCGAGCTCCCTCTGGTCCGGAGCCCATCCGCTTGCGGTAAAAGCCGCTACGAACGGCCTTACTTCATCAAGATCGGGATCCACAAAGATATCCATATCAGGCTCCGGGAGTTCGTTCAGATGCCGCTCAGCACCGGAATTCCAGCATCGCAGCGTCCTTGCTACGCCCTCAACGCACCAAAGGTCCGGCCTGTTGGTGTCGTTGAGTTCCAGCTTGAGCATATCTCCATCCGAGGTATCAATTTCACCTTTAACCAGAGAAAGGAGGTCTGCCAGTTTCTCATCACCGGGATCTTCGATGCGGGCCTGGGCAAAAAGGTCCTGTCTGCTGACTTCTATCTTAGGCATCTTCAATCCCCTTTTCCCAAAAGAAGACGATCAGTCTGAACCATGATTCCCCTCAGCTTTGAGAGGTCGGGGGTGACAAGATCGCGAATATCCTCAATCCCCATGGCAAGCATAGCCATTCTGTCAAGTCCGAGTCCCCATGCGATCACGGGTACATCTATTCCCAGTGGACGGCAGACCTCAGGTCTGAAGAGACCTGCGCCTCCCCCTTCCACCCATCCCAGGACCGGATGCTTGATGTGCATCTCGACCGAAGGTTCTGTGAAGGGAAAATAACCGGGAAGGAACTTGTAATCGGATGCCCCCGCTATCTCCTGGGCGAACAGCTTGAGAAGCCCCAGAAGATGCCTCAGATTGATCTGTTCCCCAAGTACAATACCCTCCACCTGAAAGAAATCGGGAAGGTGAGTAGTGTCAACCTGATCGTATCTGAAACATCTTGCGATGCCGAAATATTTCCCTGGAATCTCGGGATTCGAGGCGAGGGTCCGGGCAGACAGCGCGGTTCCCTGCGATCGTAGAATGGTCTGAAGGGACTGCTGCCGGCTGAAACTGTAATTCCAACCTCTTCCTCCGGTGTTGCCGCCGTTCTCATGAGCTTCTGCAACCCTCTCCATCAGTCCTCCATCTGGAGGAGGCACTCGAAAACCGTCACCCAGAAAATAGACATCGTGAATATCTCTTGCAGGATGGAACTGGGGCATGAAAAGGGCATCATTGTTCCAGAACTCGTTTTCGGCCAGAGAACCTCGCATTTCGGTGAATCCTAAAGCCATGAATCGTTTCCTGACCGTATCAAGAAACTGCCTGTAGGGATGCAGCCTTCCTGTATGTATCTGTGATGGTGGGATATCCAGTTGATATCTTCTGAACTTGGCGCTCCTCCAGGAACCATCAGCCAGTACCTGTGGAGTTATTGCTCCGATAGTGGTGTTCTCCTTCGCAGCAGAGAGAGCGATGCACCCAGCCTCAGTGATATCAAGCATCCTGGTCACCACGATATTAATGGAAAACTCGGCTCTGCTTTTTCCCCTTTTCGGGCTCCTGTCATTGATAACTGAAACTACATCCCCAGGCAGGCTTGCCATCTTCAGCTCACCACCGCCCGATAGAGGCTTGTAAACAAGATCCCATACTTTCCCGAATACTGTTTCCTCAGACCCGCACGATAGATGAATGCCGGCGGCATCTTTAGTCAGATGGCCGGTTTTCATCAGTGATCCGAATGCGCTGCCCCAACGCCCCCTGTCAAAGACAGTACTCTTCTGAATATCCTGCAGGGACGCGGCGCCTCCGGCTACTTCTCTCAGCATTGCCAGTTCGGGAGTAACGCCCGCTTCAAGGTTCACGATTCCCAGGGGTCCAAGTTCTACGAATTCTTCCTCATCCCTCGAAACCTCAGTGACAAGCTCTCTGGACAGAAGCCATTCGGCAGCCCTTCTGTAAGAACCCTCATCGGGAAGATCACTTTTTTCGATTATTTCGGTATCAGATGATCCACCGTTCTCTTTTAGGTAGACAAGCAATTTCTCCTCAAGCGGATGCAGGTCTCTTTCCTCAGTCACTTGTTTCCTTTCTACCGGATCTTCCACAACTCAACATCCTCAATAAGGAACATGCCCTGCTGCGGTCTGGGTACGGCATTGTCGCCTTTGAGAACCGCGCCGCAGTCGGGACAGACGTATGTATTCGCGGAAAGCTCAGCGTCGCATTCGGGACATATCAGCTGCAGTTTTTCATCGATGTATGTCATAAGTTCAAGCGCGGAAACATAACCGTTTCCGTTACTGTCCGCATCTCCTCTGGAACCCTGAAGCAGAATAGGAGTAAGTATTCTTTCGCTGACACTCAGATCCTCTCTGGCCGCAGTGAGAATAAGGACGTTACTGCCTGCTCCAAAATCGTTTACAAAACCACCGGAGAAACAGGCATCAAGGAAAAGGAAAACAGGTGATACCGCAAGGGAATCTATCAGTGATGCCATCTGGTCATCCGATATATCATCGTCGTAAAGACAGAGGAATTCGTTTGCCGAATCAGGCTCTTCGCTCCCTCCCGAACCGGGATACGACTGATCACCGTGGCCGCTGTAAAAAACGATGACTTTATCCTCAGGTCCGGCGGAAGTCAGCAGAGAGGATACTCCGTTCAGGAATTCCTCGGAAGTGGCCAGTGCGTCCACCAGGAGAATGACATGATCAGGCTCCACTCCCTGCTCTTCTATCAGGAAATTGTACATCTCAACTGCGTCCATGCTTGCCCTGTTAAGGATATCAGCTGAAGAAGCGTAACCGCTGATCCCGGCTGATATTGCCCAGATCTCCGGTCGGGGTGATGCCTCCGCCAGAGGTGTTCTCTCGATTCTGTTCACTTCCAGTTTGAACGGTGTCTGCCCATCCCTGTCGTACAGGTAGACAGTTATCCCGTATTCAGCACTATCCTCGGCATAAACTTCTACAGCTTCATCTCCCGCCGCATCGACATTGCTCAACCATCCCTCGGCTATCAGGTCCAGATCTGGACCTGAGACGAAAAGGTCCAGATCAACTTCTCTGTCCTCACCGGTGAGTGCGATATCCAGAATAGTCTCCGGTTCGGCCTGAACTGTAAAATACTCCGCCGGAGAGTCCTCGCTGATAACACCGCTGTACTCTCCTTCCATCTCAATGGCATCAGCCATGGTTATCCTAACTGTAGCGTAACCTGTTGTCTCAAAATCGGCGAAGAATGGATCGATCCAGACGGTATCTCCCTCCGAAACATACAGCAGAAATTCCTCATTCCCCCGCGAAGTGGCGAATGTAACAGCAGGTTCACCTTCTCCTCTGAAAACTCTTACATCTCCGTCACGGGTTTTCTCGAAATTCGCGCTTACCCTGAACAGCCCTCCATGGATCGGAGAGAACCCGACAGGCAGGTTGCTTCCGGAGCCGATATTAACCACTTCCTTGACAGGTACAAGGTCTGACAGCGGACCCGGTTCTCTTGTGTACATTTCGTAGGAAACAGTTTCATTGTCTCCAGTATCGAAAAGGATCACATCCGCAACGACATCGTTCCCGGTAGGCTGCAGCAGCAGCGTCTCTATCGATGAGTAGGACTGGGAGCCCATCAGATATTCACCGGACGTGTCCCGAATCATCAGGTCGATATCCGCTCCCCAGGAGAGTATTGCCAGATCAAGGAAATAACTGGATCCGCCTGCCGGTATGAGATATCGATGAATCTCTCCAGGTGTAATCGATTCTGTAATGCCATAGGGATCGAATTCGGGGAATTGCCCGGAAGGTTCAACCGAAAATTCATACTCTCCCGATCCGGTTTTTCCGTATCTGCTGACGACAGCTATCACTTCTTCCCCGGCAAGAGCAGAGAAGGTTACGGTTTCAAACCCCTCCAGAGACATACTGCTTCCCCAGAGGCTCATGTTCGGACCGTATACCTCAAGATCAAGATCGGTTCCTCCGGTACCCTCGAGCCTGAATGTCCAGCGACCCGCAGAGCCGGGGCTGAAAGTATAGGTTTCCGCCATCACATTCCTGCCCAGAGTACTCTGGGCACCGGTACCGGGGGATAACTCATAGGGGGATACCTCCTCGACTACAATCCGGGCAGTAGAAGAGGAGTAACCATCAGCACGGACCAGTTGAACGTAAAACCAGTAATCGGTGAAAGCAGAGAGTATCATATCGCTGCCGGATTCTGACTGGCATAGAATATCACCATTCACATCGAAGGCTGAAAGCTGTATCCCATCGGGCACAGATAACTTCAGGCAGATGTAATCATCTTCCAGAATACGCACCCATCCTTCATCCGATGCAACATCAACGACTGCCTCCTGACCTGCTGATATCGTCTCAATTTCAGCGGAATTAGGAAGCACAACGGATAGGATCAGTGTTGAAAGAACATTAAACAGCATGAAAGCCTCCATCACTAAAGTTAAGCAACAATTGTTGTATCAGTCTATTCTAACAGGATAATATGCAAGTGGAGGGCTGAGGCACAATCACTTCTACGCCTCTCCCGCGGGGCGAACCTTCAGAAGCGTGAAACTTTTTCGGGAAACGATTATATTAACAATAAATCACTCGAAAGGAAAATATGAAAATTCTGTTTATAGTTTTGTATATTGCAACCACCGCATTTTCCGGTGGACTCGTACTTGTTGAACAGGACATCAGGGAAGTTCTTCCCCTCGATGCAGGAATAACGGTTTACTTCGTCGAAGAGGAGTGGTTCCTGGCCGAGGCTCCCGAAACATGGGGAACACTTGTAGCCACCTCCCCGGAGGGGCTTTACATAGCCCATATCTCGAAAACCGATGCGAAAATCCCAGGTACGGTACTTTTCTCGCGCAATGGAATCGTTCTCTTCCAGCCTGATACACCTCTGCCCATGCAGGCCTATGATGGAATCATGCTGATCTCCCCCCTCAGACCTTATTCAGACAGGGCATTTCTCTCCCCCGCCTCTTCCTCATGGTCCCGTGACCCCGGAACGATTGAAGATGTCCTCGCTCTCCTGGAGGAGGACAGCCTGATAGCACACATTCAAGCCCTCGAGGATTTCGAGAACCGCCTATGTATACTTCCCGAGTATTTTGAAAGCGCTTTCTGGGTGGCTGACAAGTTCGAATCCTACGGTCTTGAATCTGTCGCGGTGGATACATTCGACTTCGAATTCAGTGGCACCACATTTGAGTCCGCCAATGTTCAGGCCGAACTTCCAGGCACACTTGCCGATCCGGGCATCATTCTCATAACAAGCCACCTCGACGCAATAACCTATGGTTCACCATCCACTCCAGCCCCCGGAGCCGATGATAACGCCAGCGGCTCAGCGGCTGTCATCGAGGCTGCAAGGATATTCAGCCAGTTCGAGTTTCCAAACACTGTGAGATTTGTCTGCTTCGGGGCCGAGGAACTGGGACTGATAGGAAGCGCCTATTATGCCGAGAATGCAGCAGCCGCAGGTGAAAACATACAGGCTGTCATGAATCTTGATATGATACTTTTCGCACCGGATTCAATGAGGGCACTCTTCGTTCCATACAACAGTCAATCCACCTTTATCGCCACAATGTTTGGCGACATAGCGGAAACCTATGTACCCGAACTTGATGTCGAGGTCCTCTACGCACCCGGTGTTACCTACAGCGACCACGCATCCTTCTGGCAGAACGGATTCCCTGCACTACTGGGTATTGAGGCCGCTGTGGATGAAAATCCCTTCTTCCACTCTGAAGCGGACCTGCTTGTGAACTACGAGGAGTTCTGGCCCTTCGGCACCGAGTGCACCAAGGCTGCTCTGGCCTTCGTCGCCAACGCTGCCCTTACGGATTGGCTGGGCATTGAGGGATCAGCCACGGCTCTTCCCTGGCTAGTAGCTTCACCCAATCCTGCTTCAGGAACAATAAACGTCAGCATCGGCGGTGCCGATCCTTCACAGATCATCATTTACGACCTTTCCGGTAGAAGAATGCTCACGGGGACAGGTTCATCCATGGATGTGTCCGTTCTTGCTTCGGGTGTTTACCTTCTCAGAGTGAGTTCGGAAAATGGCATTCAATCAACCAGGATTGTAATTTCCAAGTAGCACCACACATGCCGGGGGAAGGCTTGCCTTCCCTCGCTGAACCAGGTCAATCAAATAATCATGGTTCCTAATTTATGTGAAGCAACCTCAGTACATCTGAAGTCGGGGAATTTTCTATTCGTGCAAAATATATACCGGTACAAACATCGTGCAGTAAGCCGGAACCTGCGGTCCACTGAGCATTTCCTTCTCCACCTGTAATGTTCACACTCAGAACATCCACCTGCCGGCCGGATACATCGTAGATAAATATTCTGGTAGTTTCCATGTTCAGTAAACCTGTTACCGTAAATTCCAACTGCTCTGTGAATGGATTTGGTTGCGCATGCAACTCACCATGTACTGACTCCAGACTTCCAGAGTTCACTCCTGAACTGCCCGGATCGTGAATTGCAAGTGTAGCAAGCGCGGCAACAGCGATCTGGATGTTTCCTACCATAAAGTCTTCTCCAATATATAAAAGCAAGTCGCTGGTGGTATGATAGTATGGATTGAAATCCGGATCACCCCAGTCCCAGGCTTCCTCATGGTTCACGGCAGCGTAGCCCTCAGCCCAGAATGAGGCATGATCACCCCACCATGCACCGTTGTAAACATGCAGCTCATAGACTGTATCAGTGTACAGATCCGCAGCGTTTGTAATTGCCTGGGCAAACCACTCAGAGGCTTCATTAGTCTCGATCTCAAGATCCTGCTCCACACCGGGTTCCCAGTAGCCCAGCATATCAAAGTTGAGAACACCAACTATTCCTATGTTGTTGGCTGCAGCCCAACTTGCATAAGCCTGACTACCGCGGAGACCCTGTTCTTCCCCGCTAAAACAGATATAGCGGATCGAATACTCGAAATCATATTGAGACAGGATTTCTGCTGCAGCCAATACAGTAGCTGTACCTGTTCCGTTGTCATCCGCACCGGGAGCCGAGACATAAGGATCACCACTGACTGAATCGAAGTGACCGCATATGACAATGAACGAATCCGGATATACCGTTCCGGTCTGGGTTGCTTCCACATTCCACAAAGTCGTGCCATTGTATTCGTATGAGTACAGCACCGGTGTAAAACCATAACCAATAAATCGATCTGCCAACGCGCTTACTACAGTAAAGTGATTGGAAGCAAAACTGTAGCGGGTTCCAAAATCAACGAGCCACTGGATTTCAGTGCTGATTCCGCTCCAGTTAACCTGTGCAACCATGGCTTCTATATTAGGATCCGGTGTGGTTGCAGGGGTCCAGATTCGGTAAGAGTCGGGGGATATATTAACGTCTGCAGCACTCGTTTTTTGCAGTGGGAAAACCGCGCAACCCAGTTCTACCAGTCCCATAACTATATTCGCATCTCCGGAAATGACATAAAGACCCTGGCTAGCTCCGTGTACTACTATCCCGTCAATTTGAGGTAAAGAACCCCTTGTACGCACAAGGTAGATATCGTCCGGAAGTTCGCCCTCACCAAGATCGAAAGATTGAAGTGCAGGATGATCGGTCCACTGGCCTTCTGAGGCGAAGACTGGAATGATGATCAGGAGAACAAGTCCTGGTAATATCAAATTTGACAATAAATTCCGGGTTATCCTGATTACTGCTCTGCATGCTGACCGAATAACTGAGCACATGTTTTTCCTCCGGGTTCTCGAACTGATGAGGTCACCGGGACTGATTGATAATAAATTATACAGGATACTCTGTCGATGAGATTATCAGATCCGTTCGGGAAGCTTGAAATACTCTTCACGGCACATTCGTTCTATGGAGAGAAGGTTCCGGAAGGCACCGTTGAAATCTTCCCCGGATACTGTGAAAAGCCCATGCCCCCGGACTATTACGCCTCGACTGTTCCGCATGGCGGGTGGAAGGGTATTACTCAGGCCATAAGGACCCGTCCCGACTTCACCCGGAACAACCGGGATGTCACCTATGAAGCGCGGCTCGGGACAGCGGATGTGACATGATCCCCTGAATTCACAGTTTTCCTTTTCACAGTCCATCGACATTATTACCGAGAACCTGGGATGACCGTGAAGGATGGCTTTCATACCTGTTAGCCGAAGAATATCCATGTGAGCTGAAAACTCACTGGAAGCCGTAATACTGGTGCATGCCGACCCATCTAAAGGACACGGGTCGATACAGCCTTCAAGTTCGTCCAGGGAAGAGGTTGTCTGACTGATGAAGAGAGTATCACCCCATTTTAGAGAAACGTTCCCGAAGAACGAATCAACAAGCCTGTGCTCCACTGTCATCCTTCCGGCCTGGGCAACCGCTCTGTACACATCCTCCCTGTTCCCGAAGGGTGCTGACATAAGTGCGGGAGGTTCATCCGGATATTTGTCAAGGTTTTTCAAAGCATTCCTGAAGACCCGCTCCTGCTCACGCGAGAGGCTACCTCTTCTGCTGTCCCGAAGGTAATCCGAAAAGAATTTCACGAAACAGGAAAAGCAGACCGAACTGTAAAATATGAATGCCTGCTCGGGGCTTACGGTGCCCCAGGTGACTATTCCCTTTCCCCTTATGATCACACTCTTACGTTTCCTGAGTTTCTCGATAATCAGATCTGACCTGAAATCCCGGATGACTGGAAGGTCATGCATGAAAGTGCGTGTCTCGGAATCCTCAGGTTTAATACTGTGCACATCTCCAGAAGCCAGATAATCGATGATCGAGCGATAGGGTTCAGCCGGAAGGGAAAAGAGCAGGGAATTAATGCTCAACCCACCGAATACTTCTTCCAGAACAGGTATTGCCGGGTCCTCCCTGTTCCATTCCAGTTCAGCATCAAGACCGCCAAGGAGAGGATTGCCGCTTTCGGCAAGCCCCGCGGAGACCATTTTTGCCGAATATTTCTCGAGGAGCTTCTTCACAGCAGCTCCGAAAGACCGAGTTCCTCGGCAAAGTTCTCCAGCGGAATTCCTTTCCCATCCAGCCCACGGATACGGTAGTATTTCGACCTTGCCTCCAGGAAATCTTCCCTGTTGAGAGGAGGGATATCGATACCATCACCGGAGCTCCCTTCTTCTGCAAAGAACCTGGGGGGCAGATCATCATCATCCGAAGTAAAACCGCACTTCGCGTTCATTACCCTCTCTCTGAAATAGATCCTCTCCCCGGCTGCCAGAAGATCCTGAGCTGAGGTTTCGGTGCCGGTTACGGCGGAGAGTACGGACGAGTACTCCTCAAGAGAACAACCGAAGAGAAAAAATTTGCATACAGTGAGTGAATCGATAACAGCGTTCATATCCTCCGCTATCTTCACTATTCTGGCCTTACCCGCAAAAGAGAACCTGTCCGTGGCAACAGGTTTCCTCAGTATCTCGTGACTGATGGGGTATGCGCGAAGGTGGCACGCTCCCCGGGTGGAGGTGACATAACCGAGTGCCATGCCATACGCTCCCCTTGGATCGTATCCGGGTAGTTCCATCCCCTTCACCGACATTGAGAGATCGGAACATCCCTTCGACTCGGCGAAGCGCAGCGATCCCTGACCGAGCTCACTTCCTTCCCCTTTTCCCGCGGCTATATCAAGCAGCAATTCTGTGATCCTCGCAGGAGTGAGTTTCTCACCGCTGATCTCAGAAAAACATGCGAGAGTCGCGCCGGCGGAAATCGTATCCATCCCTGCCTCGTTGCATATCCGGTTTGCTTCGGTTACTGCGCTAAGGTTTTCATTCTCAATCAAGGCGCTGAAATGCGACATGGTCTCGAACTCCGGAAGATGAGTTCCATCCTCTCCGACTCTTTTGCACAGAACATGACATGCTTTGCAGCCGTATCTCTTCGGTCTGTATGCATCGGCGAATGCATGGGAGTTCATGGATTGCGCCGGAGGGAAAAAGGTTTTCCGGAAATTAGCCGTAGGCATCATTCTCCTGCAGCTGATGAGGTCGTAGCAGGCCGCCGTTCCGCAGTTCTGCAAACCATGCTCCCCCGTCAGCGCGGGAGTGGCGGCTATGAGTCTTCTTATATCTTCACCTGCTTTGCGAAGTTTCTCCTGATCATGAACGGGAACAACACCTGTTCCATGGACAGTAACGTACTTGAGATTCTTCGAGGCGCTCACAAGGCCGAGTCCGCCTCTGCCTGCGGCAAATGTCCCGTCAACCATTATTGATGAGAACAGGACTCCATGCTCGGCAGCGGGACCGATGCATGCGACAGACCCTTTATCTTTCAGCCTGGAGTAAATCTCATTCGTACCCGTACCCTCAAGCCTGCCCGCATCTTCGATTGATACATTCTCATCAGATATCTCGATACCACAGAGCCTCCGGCTCACTCCGGTTATGACGATGCCGTCGATACCCGCTTTTTTCAGCTGCCAGCCAAAACCGCCTCCGACCGAGCAGTCTCCTATGGCTCCGGTAAGCGGGGATTTGGACATAACACAGATTCGGCCCGAAGCAGGTGCCGGAGTGCCGGTCAGAGGTCCTGCCATAAAGATAAGCGGCAAAGCAGGATCATCCGGGGAACGGGTGATCTCCGGAAGCAGGTAATACCCCGCCAGCCCTTTACCGCCGATCCAGAGCCTGCTGACATCAGGATCAATATCCTCAAACCGGTGCTTACCGGACGAAAGATCAACGTGTAGTATCCTGCCCCACCCAACTGTCATGGCGTAACTATATCCTTTCAGGAGTAATGTTTTAAACTGTATCATACTTCTATTCCAAAAGATTGGAACCCTGTCTGGACGAATTAGAAACTCCCAGGGAGGAACTGTAATATGACATATATAGGTTGATCACCTCCCTTGACAATCACTAAAATAGAGCTGTATTCTCATTACAGCTAAATGAATGAACATCATTCTTTAACCCTGCGCAGTCAGGAATAACCATGCCAGACAAGTATTATCCCTTTCCGCGCTGGAAAGGACAGTATTATGGCACCCCCCCCCAGTTTTCGAATAATAATCTTAGTATTATCTCTTATCTTCATCTCCACAGCACTTGCAGATGCTCCCTCTGATAACGACATACCAATCCTTGCCATGAGGATACTTGGCTCCAATATGTTTACAAAGGACATCACACTTGAGCTTCTCTGCGAACTATCCTGGCTGAACTTCGATGCCGTGAACTTTGCAGGAGAAGCTGATACTGAGAATTTCAGGGATTTAATGTCCCTCTGTGACACTGCTGGGGTTTACTATTCTATCTGTCCCACCGAAGTAATGCAGTATGTCCACCCATGTGGTGATTCTACATATACGTACTGGTTTCGGAACAGTGATTCAACTTTGACCTCAGATCACTGCTTTGCCCAGTGTAATGAGGATTTTACTTCGTTAATAGATTCCAGTACAGCTGAAGCTATGTACGATGATTCTAGCTATTCTATAAAAACAACGATTATTGATGGGCTGGCTTTTAGTACAGAAGGTCACGACTTCCTCTGGTTCTACGAGGTTTACGACGAGGCCAACTCTCAGCAGAGGCGGCATGCTGTTGAAGATTCGCTTCCCTGGAATGACTACATCCCCAATGTTTATACTCAGGATACTCTGGAGTGTGGATCACTCACTCTTGAAGAGGTTGAAGCAAGCGGAATATTCTCAATTCAGAAGTATTACGCTGAAAATGATGCGACAAACCCGGTAACCTTTACTATGAACTTCGCTCTTCTTCACAGTATAGACTCTACCGAGTACACAGGGCTTGTAGGTGATATTAGTTACGGAACGATGACGGATCAGGCCAGGAGCGTCCGAGCCATGATGGAAGCCGAATATCAGCCTCCACCGAGTGGAGATACCATCTTTCTACCTGTGGACAATTCACCTGAATTCATCATGTTCGATTATTACCCTTTCAGATACGTTCACATTGATTACGCATCATCAACAGAAATGTGCGACGATGACTGGCTGTTCCTGGTGGAACATTTCGAGGAAGGGATCGATTC
>JAGLOY010000012.1 GCA_023138735.1 Candidatus Aegiribacteria sp.
TTGAGGACATCTTCCACCTTTTCCACACGATCCTTGCTTATCTGGCTGATGTGCACGAGACCATCTGTTCCGGGCATTATTTCAACAAAGGCTCCAAAGTTCATGATATTGGCTACAACTCCGTCGTATATCTGTCCGACCTTAGGTTTTCCGGTAGAAAGCTCTATCAGCTCAAGGGTTCTATTGGCAGCATCGGCATCATCGGAGAGTACAACTACAGTACCGTCATCATCGATATTAATATCGGCACCAGTTTCTTCAGTAATGGCCCTGATGTTTTTGCCTCCGGGTCCTATCAGTTTTCCAATCATGTCCTTTTCGATCTGAACTGTATATACCCTTGGCGCGAATTCACTGAGCTCCACCCGGTTAGTGTTTAGGACGGTATTCATCTCGCCAAGTATGTACTCCCTGTTCTCCTTCGCTCTATTTATGGCTTCACTGAGGATATCAAGTGATATTCCTTCAACTTTCAGATCCATCTGTATTGCGGTTATACCGTTGGCAGTTCCAGCAATTTTAAGGTCCATATCACCCAGATGATCTTCTACTCCTGCAATATCCGACAGAATAACGTAATCGCTGCCATCGGTTACAAGCCCAAGAGCTATGCCTGCGACAGCATCGGTCAGGGGAACTCCAGCATCCATCAGACTGAGTGAGGCACCGCATATTGTGGCCTGACTTGAAGATCCGTTCGATTCGAGTATATCCGATACTACCCTTACCGTATAGTTAAAATCAAGTTTGTCTTTTGGCATGACCTCTAAAATGGCCATCTCGGCAAGATGTCCGTGACCGATCTCTCTTCGACCCGGCCCACGGTCAGGTCGGACTTCTCCGACACTGAAGGAGGGAAAATTGTAATGGAGCATGAAATCCTTCGTGTATTCTCCCATAAGAGCATCTATCCTCTGCTCATCCCTTGCTCCACCAAGTGTGACTGCTACGAGAGCCTGGGTTTCACCTCTTGTAAAGAGTGCTGAACCATGTGGGCGGGGTAATACTCCAACCTCACAGGTTATCTTCCTTACATCACCCTCCCCGCGTCCATCGGGACGCTGGTGATTAAGAAGTTTCTTTCTGGCGACAACCTTCTCCGCATCGTTTACTGCCTTTGAGATCATTTTCTTCAGTCTATCATCATCAAGATCAGGATATTTACCCGAGAGCTCTTCAAGGGCAGTTTTCTTCGCTGTCTCTCCCGCCTCTGAAAGGGCGTTCTTGATACCGTTTCCGTATACTTTTTCAAATTCAGGGACAGCGATGGAGCTTACTGCTTCTGCTAAGCCATCCGGAACCTCAAAAGCCAGCTCAATTGGACGTTTATCCCTACCAACAGCCTTCTGCAGTTCCACCTGAAGCTCGTTGATCATGGCGGCAGCATCGGCAGCTACCCTTATTGCTTCCATAACCTCAGCTTCTGAGAGCTGTGCTGTGGAACCTTCCAGCATGACCACATCGGTGTCTTTGACCGCGACCACAAGATCAAGGTCGCTTTCAATCTGCTGATCAACGGTGGGATTTACTATAAACTCACCGTTCACTCTGCCTATTTTCACTGAGGATACGGGACCATCCCACGGAATGTCCGATATCATCAACGCTGAAGATGCCCCGAGCATTCCAAGCAGACTTGGGTCGTTCTGACCATCGGAACTGAGAACAAGGATATAAACCTGAGTCTCCTCCATGTAATCTGAAGGAAAAAGAGGCCGCAGCGGCCTGTCTATTAACCTTGCTGTAAGTGTTGCATTTTCCTGGGGTCTTCCTTCTCTTTTAAAGAATCCTCCGGGGATCTTACCTGCTGCATAAGTTCTTTCGCGGTATTCTATCGTCAGAGGGAAGAAAGGCAAATCTCTCAATCCTCCAGATGTTGCGGCTACAAGTACCGCTGAATCACCATAGGTTACGTATACTGAACCGTCGGCCTGTTTGGCCATTCTTCCTGTTTCAATTGTAAGTGTTCTGCCTGCTATTTCTTTTTTAACAATTTTTATCATTTTTCCTGTTTCTTCCTTTTTAACCCATTTGCTCCGACTCGCTGCCGGGGCAAGTTACTACAAGCACCACTTCAACTGAAATCCTCTTTGTCCCATCAGTGTGCTTAATTCCTCCGAGATACGATTACCTCCTGAGGCCGAGATCCTTAACTATCTTTCTGTAACGTTCGATATCCTTATTCGTAAGATAATTCAGCAGTTTTCTCCTCTGACCCACAAGCATAAGAAGTCCTCTGTTGCTGTTATTATCCTTCTTGTGAAGTTTCCTGTGCTCAGTCAGGTTCCTTATCCTCTCAGTAAGGATTGCTATCTGTACTTCCGATTTTCCGGTATCGTTTTCATTATCTCCGAATTTCACGATTAACTCTGCCTTTTTATCGGCTGTTATACTCATCTTTCTGGATCCTCCATTCATTCTTCGCTAATTGCCTGACGTTTTCCACATCACCGGCGATAAGCTTCTTAAGCTCTTCAATACCTATTGAAGATGCTGCATTTCTCAATCTCTTTCTGAAACTAACACTCACTACACTGCCGTAAATATCCCCGACCCGGTGATCCAGCAAATATGCTTCCACCGGTCCCGCGGCGCCTTCTGGAACGAATACGGCTGCAGGTGCAGATCTGGTTACGCAGCTGGTATCTACATAGCCTGCGTAACTGCCTGGTTCTGGAAGCAATTTGCATCCGGGAACCCTGACGTTCAATGTGGGAAATCCGATCTGTCTGCCTAGTCCCTTGCCCCTTGAGACCACTCCTGTAATCGAGTAATGCCTTCCAAGGAGTTCTTCCGCATTCCGGAGTTCTCCATTTTCAAGAAGTAACCGGATCTTTTCACTCTTAACCGGTCCATCTCCACATTCCAGCGGAGGTACAATAATAGTATCAATCTCCTTTGAAGTACACCACTGATACAGGTATTCCACTGTACCCGACCTGTTTCTGCCGAAATGGAAATCGTATCCCACTACGATCCTGCTGAATTTCTCCATTTCAAGAAGTTCAGACAGAAATGCATCCGGTGATTTGCAGGCTGTTTCTCTATCAAATGGAATGATCACGATCCTATTCATTCCCAGTCTGCCCAGGATTTCCGCCCTTTCGGATACAGTAGTGAGCCTTCTAGTCCATGAATTATCCGTAAAGTACTGACGTGTCACAGGTTCAAAGCATACCAGGCATGCATTGCCATCGAATGATCTGGCCTTTTCTATTACCTTCAGATGTCCCGTATGTATGCCGTCGAAATTTCCTAATGTAATTGTATCCATGTTTTCAGTTTCCGGCGAATACGCACAGTGGTTTCAGAATACTCCCATCCCCTTCGGCAACAGCCAGCAAGTTATCGTCCTTATCAAGCAGGGCTACTGTGCCGACCAGATTACCGCTTACGTTTCCTCCATGCGATACGATCATGCGCTGTTCCTCGTCCAGCACCGCTTTCGTGTAATCCCTGAGGACATCTGACATACTGAGCAGAGCTCTTCCGTTGCGAGTCTCCTTTGAAGCTTCCTCAATGCTGAATGCTCCTATCGATGTTCTTCTGATATCGAATGCAGCTCCGCCTGTGCCAAGTTCATTCCCTATATCGCGTGCAAGCGCTCTGATATATGTACCCGAGCTTACAGTGACGTTAAGATGAACCTCTGATTCCAGGAGTTTTTCAAGCTTCCAGTTCTCGGTAAACACTTCTCTAACAGGTGTTGAGGGCTTCAATCCTTTTCTTGCCAGAGAATACGCCCGCTGGCCGTCAATCCTCACCGCTGAATAATCTGGTACTTTCTGAGTTATAGCCCCTGTATAGTTACATAATACCTTTAGGATATCCTCATCAGTGATGGGTTGAACGGGTATCGTTTCCAGAATTGTACCACCTGTATCGTCCGTATCGGTTCTGATACCAAGTTTAATTCCGAAACTGTAAGTCTTCCCGGAAGATGTCACAAATCTGGATAGTCTCGTTGCTCTTCCGAGAAGTACAATAAGAAGCCCTGTTGCATCGGGATCCAGGGTTCCGGCGTGCCCGTATTTCCTGTAACCCCATTGCTTTGCAACCCTTTGAGCTGCCTTGCGTGAATAAATGCCGGCTGATTTATCAAGAAGATATGCCGCACCTGTCATCCGGGGGGATGTCAATCGTTACTCAGCTCCCTCATGATGTTCAGAATCTTGTCACCTTTTTCACCGGATTCATCCTGAACAAGGGACAGAGCGGGAACCGTACGCATCTTTATCCGGGAAGCCAGCTGGGATCTTAGAAAACCCTTGGCTGATCCCATCGCTTCGAACGCATCCTGCTTCTCTTTTTCTGTTCCTGCAGTCTCATAGAACAGTGTAGCATGAGAACCATCGCGGGACAGCTTTACTCTTGTTATACTCACGTTTCGCAGTCTTTCGTCAGATACACTCCTGGACAGTGTTTCTCCAACAATCTGCCGTATATCTACTTCCAGCCTGGATCTTCTTCTATCATCCATATGGAATTCCTCCGCAAAGCTGTCAGAGTTGTCTGGCGATGGAGACGATCTCGAAGCTTTCGATCACATCACCAAGTTTAATATCGTTATAGCCTGAAAGACCAATACCGCATTCGAAACCGGATTTGACTTCTTTCCTGTCTTCCTTGAAACGCTTCAGTGAACTCACGGTACCTGACCAGATATCAATGCCATTCCGCACAAGCCGTATTTGGGCATTTCTTCTTATCAAACCACTGATAACGTAGGATCCCGCAATGGTCCCGATCTTTGGAACTCTGAAAAGTTCTCTTACTTCTGCAGATCCAAGGAATTCTTCTTTCTCTTCCGGTTTCAGAAGCCCTGAAAGTGCCTTATTGATAGTATCTTCAACCTGGTGGATAACACTGAAGATAGCAATTTCCACATCTCTTGCTGATGCCTCTTCACGGGCTCTGACATCAGGACGAACCCTGAAACCGATAATGATTGCATTTGATGCGGCAGCAAGGTTGACATCGTTGCTGGAAATACCTCCCGCACCGCTTCTGATGATGTTGACGGATACTTCTTCATTACCCAGCCTGGAAAGCGTATCTACTATTGCTTCTGCGGTACCCTGAACATCAGCTTTGATAATAAGGTTCATGGTTCCCTCGTTTTCAACGGATTTCATCCAGAAACCCTCGAGAGATATCATTCTGCCAGCGTGCAGCTCTCTTTCCCTCTGAACGATCTGGCGTCTTCTGCTGATGCGTTTTGCCTCATGTTCGGAACTCACAGCCACTATTGGTTCTCCAGCGTCAGGAACTTCGGTACAACCTAGTATCTGCACTGGAGTTCCAGGACCCGCTTCCTTAATTTCATTATCATTTTCATCGTACATTGCCCGAACTCTTCCACGGCATCTTCCTGCCACGAAATCGTCCTCAACCCTCAGCGTTCCATCCTGGATGATCACGTTGACGACTGTACCGCGCCTTGGATCAACCTCACCCTCAAGAACGGTTCCTTTGGCGGGTCTGTCCGGATATGCTGTCAATTCCAGCATCTCCGCCTGCATCAGCAGTTTATCCAGAAGATCGTCGACATTCTCACCTGTTATGGATGATACCTCCGAACAGAGTATTTCCCCTCCCCATTCTTCGATAAGAACACTGTGAGATGCAAGATCCTTCTTAATAAAATCAGGATTTGCGGTGGGAAGGTCGATCTTTGTGATCGCAACTACAATAGGAACTTTTGCAGCTCTGGCATGATCAATGGCTTCCTGCGTCTGGGGCATGACCCTGCTGTCAGCGGCAACGACAAGGATAACTATATCTGTAACCCTGGCTCCCCTTGTTCGCATCGCTGTGAAAGCTTCATGACCCGGTGTATCTATGAATGTAATCCTCTTATCGTTTCCGAATTTGGATATATAGGCACCGATATGCTGTGTAATCCCGCCGGATTCTGTAGCAATGATGTTAGTCTGCCTTATTCTGTCAAGAAGTGCAGTTTTGCCATGATCAACATGACCCATCACGGTGATTATCGGGAATCTGGCCGCTTCAGAACCGCCTATGCTGACTCGCCTTTTCTCGAGTTCCCTGGCTCCGTAGCTTTCAACCACCTCAACTTCAAAATTGAATTCATGCGCAACCAGAGATACGGTTTCAACATCAAGTCTCTGGTTTGCTGTAGCCATGACACCCAGTTCCATGAACTTGCCAATAACCTTACTGAGGGAAACCTCAATCAGTTCCGACAGTTCCGAAGGGCTCGTGTATTCTGTAATACGGATAAACGAAGAATCGCCATCTCTGGTGATTTCCTGCAGCTTTTCAACTTTTTCTTCTCTGTATTTCTTCCGCTTCTTCTGTCTGGATCTTCCAGTGCCTGAATCAATTTTGGCCAGCGTGTCTTTAACAGTCTTAACTGCTTCCGCTGTTATTCTCGGCTTTGGACGTCTTTTTTTCTTCTTCCTTTTCTTTCGAACCGTTTTTGTCCGCGCAGCCTCTTTCTCCCGGTCGAACCTGTTCAATACTTTCTGTACGTCTTCCGGTGTCAGCGAGCTCATATGGCTCTTAACAGATATTGTCATTTCTTGCAGAACCTTGAGCAGCGCCTCACTTGAAAGATTCAGCTCCTTGGCAAGTTCGTATACTCTCAGCTTCTTTCCATTGCTTTTCTCAGCCAAGGAAATCACCCTCTTCCATCATTTATCTAGTTCCTCAATTCATTTAATTCCAAGCTATTTACCATATTCAATTCAATGGAAGGCTGTCACTCCGCCGCGTTTTCTGTATCAGAATCCCCTTCAGTGTCATCTTCCAGTGCAGCAATCATTGCTTCCTTTTTCTTCAGGTCAACAGCTATTATTCTACTTTTTGTCACTTCTCTGGCTTCCTTCAGAAGGTTTTTCATTTTTACCGCGCCAACTCCCTGAACTTCAAGGATATCTTCCGTCGGGGAATCGAGAATCCTGTCTGCCGAATCAAATCCTGCACGAGTAAGCCTCTCAGCGAGTTTATCGTTCACGCAATCGAACTCGTGAATATCGATTCTCAGCATATCTTCCCATTGTTTTCTGCTCTCCCAGAGAGATCTTTCCTCAACTTCAATTCTGCACCCGACCAGCTTACCTGCCAGCCTTACGTTATGACCGCCCTTACCTTTCGCTCTTCCTATCTCATCGTCCGGAACTGTAGCTATCATCAGGGTCTCTTCTTCTCCAGTTTCCTGGTTGACCCGTTTCTCCATCACAACCCTGAGGACTGTTGCCGGGAGAAGAGCGCTGGTTATAAGGAGTTTTCTATCTATAGTCCAGGGGATAATATCAATTCTCTCACCGTTCAGCTCACGCATGACTGACTGCACCCGCATACCCTTCATTCCGACAAAAGTGCCCACCGCGTCAACTCTGATATCATTGCTTGCCACTGCGATCTTGGTTCTAACACCTGCTTCACGGGCAATGGCCATTATCTGAACCACTCCTTCATCAATTTCGGGAGCTTCTCTCTCGAATAGTCTTTTCACAAGAATCGGGGTAGCTCTTGAAAGAACAAGCTGCGGTTCAGTACTCTCGGGACTTAGAACCTCCACAAGAACAGGGAGTACGGTATCTCCGTGTTCGAACCTCTCGCCTCTGGCTCTCTCTTCGGGGGGGATTAACGCCTCTATCTGTCCTGCAATACGAACATTGACCCGGTTTCTGTAAACCTGTTGAACCACACACCGTGGAATAAGCTGTCCTATCCTGCCTGAGTACTCCTCGTAAACCTTTTCCCTCTCGGCGGATCGCTCAAGTGTGTGGAATTCTCTTCTGAACATGTTAATCGCCGAACGACCGAAATCATCAAAGTTGATAGGTACTCCCACCTCATTATCATAATCGGCTTCGGAGTCATACTTTCTGGCTTTTTTTCTTGTAATCTGGAGATGATCCATCTCTGGTTCAACTTCTTTGACTACTTTCATCAGGGCCAAAATACAGACGTCATCTTTCTTCTGATCCCATATCACTTTGATATTCTGTGGAGTGCCGTATTCATTTTCGGTTGCTTCTAACAATCCCCTTTTAAGCCACTCAAGCAGAAGTTCCTGGTTAGCGCCTTTGCTTTCTCTAATAACTGCCGCCAGGGCTTCAATTCTCTGATAATTATCCGACACTTTTAATCTCCTCGCATAACTTTAAACAGCTTTTATCAATCCAGTACTTCCACTGCTTTAACGATATCGTCAGTGGTTACATTCCTGCCATTCCTGAACTTAAGACATCCATTGCTGTACTCCTCAAGCCAGTCAATAATATTCTCATCCTCTATCTGTACTGACAGCTTTCTTCCGATGGATCTTATCCAGTCAACCTCCGTATCGAGAAGACGTCCTATTCCAGGTGAACTGACTTCCAGCCTGTAGTTCGAAAGCAGCATCTTGCCATCGATTAGATCCCTTATTTCACTTGCCAGCTTAGTGCACTCAGAAATGTTTATCCGCCCCGGTCTGTCAACAAGAAGCCTTACCATGTGACTTCTGCCGATGTTCTTCACAGACAGATCAACCAGAAGGATGCCAGTTCTGTTTACAATATCTTCTATCAATTCATACAGATCAGAGGAATCCATTTATCCTTCATTCAACAATAAAAAATAAAGGCGGATAGACACCGCCTTTTGAATCAAACGATTCTTCAGCGCAATCAACAAGTGAAATCTAGCTCTTTCCAGTGTTTATGGCAAGTCAGGCCGGGTTATTCTGCCTAATATTAAATCGCTCTTCAGTGCTTCGATATAACTTGAGAATTCATCACTGAACTGCAAGAGAGAAGAAGCAGATAGATCGTTGAGTATGCCTGCTATCTGGTACTGCGTTTCATTCTCCCCTATGATATGGACCAGTTTCCCGCGGGCATCATCAATGAGAGTAACTGTCCGTGCTCCCTGAATAGTACTGTAATGCGGTATACCACTGTAGGATGAGGAGAAAAGGACAAAAAGCCACTGTATCTCAAATTTAACTAACTCCGCATTCAGCGAATCCTGTTCTTCAAGTGCAAGTATTCCTGAATGCGCGTTATCCAGTAACGATGATTCTCGAATGACTGGCGCTCCTGCTTGATCATCCCTTAGCCTCATGAAACAGTAAAGCGGCCCGCCAATACGTTCCCAGAGTATTTCCAGCTCTTCTCTGATACCGCCCGATGCATCGTTCAGAGTAGGTGAGGATTCTATAAAGATAACCATTTCAAATATGCGCCTGTCGAATCTTAGCAGAGTCACTTCATTGGACAGATATATTCGTCTTGCAGCGTCCGAATCAAGTCCTGTGCGGAGCAGTGCTTCATTCAATTCGTCCATCATCTGCGATATTTCCATTGGCCAGGCTGTTATATCAGAAAAATCATTACTGCTGAAGCTGCCCAGGATATCACTGATTATCTGAATCCCCTCAAGATCACCCTCTGCAGCCAGAATGCGTCCCTTCAATGCCCTCTGAATTGGAAGTACATCAAGCTCACTCTGAGTGAGATCATTCAGGTATAACCGTACTGCAGCAGTATCTCCCTCCTCGAACTGCCGAAGAACATCCAGCCCTTCCTGCATCTTCTGTAATTGCAGATCGGTAAACTCTTGCATTGTATTTACGATTTCTGGATAGTTGGAATTCAGCATATTGATGAGTTCAACCTGAAGACTGTCTGCAGATTCTTCGAATTTAATAAAAGTAGTACCATAGTCGAACATAAGTACTCTGAACAGTGGAGTTTGCGTGAATGTTTCATCGTATGTTCTCAGCAGTTTATGAAACACTTGCATTCTAATCTGCCAGTGCAGATGAACACCATCCATGGACTTTGTGAGAGTATTAAGGATATTGATCTTCCCGGTGTAGGCTTCTCTGTTATGAGCATGGAGATCCCATGCATCCCGGAGCTCAGCAAGAGCACTGTCTGGATTTCCAGTATTAATCCAGACAAGGGCAAGGTTATTATGAACCTCAGCATAATCCGGAGCCATACTGGTAAGCGAATCGTAGGCTGCCATACCAAGCATCATATACCGGGCAGACTCTTGCCGATCTTCCGCAGTCATTCCGTTCATAAAGAGGATGTTCGTCATCGGTGGTGAAATCTGCTGATACAGCCTTGCAGCTGAAATGTATGCACTGCCGAGGGCGTACCACCCTCCGAGCTCACTATGATTTGTCTCAACACATTTTTCGCACCATGCAATCGAACTGTCCGCCGCATGCATCGTATTGTCATAGTAGTAGAGAGCTCGCTGGGCAGCGTCAGGATCACCGGTATTCCGCCATTCCGCAGCAGCGGCTACGGTATTTTCCATTCCAGACTGTATATGGACAAGGAACATGTCTTTTCCTCTGAACAGCTCTTTCCCTGATCTCATCGCCCTGAAATATTCCGGGAGAGCAACAACTCCGAGAAGAGTGGCGGCAAGAATAAGGAATACTGCAAGGCCATATCTCCTGGCACGCTTAACAGGAGTGAATTCACAGGGGATGGACGCAAGCAGCAGGCCTGTAAAAAGCGCCAGAAGCAAAGCAGATACGGGCCATCTAAGGGCTACCGATACTGTAGCTTCAGCCAGCAGGGCAGCTATACCAGCGATTATTCCGGGAACCAGCCATTTAGCTGTTGTGTCACTGCTATCGCTGCGCGGATAGTTGGATTCTCTTTTTCTGTATACTATTCTGAAAATGGAATAACCTACAGCTGCCCATAACAGCAGCCCTATTATCCCGGTATCACCGAGAATCTCAAGATACTCACAATGCGCATGAAGTGTATTGTGGCTGACGCCAAGAAGGAAGTACTCCGGATTTCTGAACTGAGGAAATACTATCTGGAATGATCCCGGACCGTATCCCAGGATTGGATTGTTCATTACCATTGATAGGGTACCGGACCAGATAAGCCTTCTAACCTGGAAAGTACCGGTTTCTACTGAAGTAAGTTCTTCCATTCGGCTTCCCAGGAGGATAACTGAGCCTCCTATCAGAATCAGCAGTACAAGAAGCAACGGAAGAAATAATCTCATATTCTTTCTGATGAATGGAACGAAGAAGAGAAATACAGTAATGGTGAACAGACCTATCAGGCTGCCCCTTGTTTTACTTGCAAGTATCGCGCCGGTGCAGAGGAGAGCAAAACAGGCTGCTGATACTATCCTGATTTTTGACAGCCTGAACCTGCTGAGCAGGAATCCTGCACCTACCGGCAGCATCGCCATTGAGAAACTCCCGAGAAGGTTTGCATTACCCATGGTCCCGGAACTTCTCGCCATCCGGGTAAGACCTGCATCCCATGGGAAGATTATTATGCCCATGGACTGAAGGATAGCGTAAACAGACAAAATGGAAGCAGATACTACCAAAACCCACAGTATTGTATCCCTGACTTTCTCAGTGAATGATACCGCCATGACAAATACGATGCCTCCAAGAGCAATAGTGCTGTACATATACTTGGAAGCATTGACTGATTGAACTCCGGAATAATGACGGAACAGCATCCATAGAACAAGAAGAATGAATGATACGAAAAGTGACCTGCTGAGCCTTGCCGAGGCAATCCTGCCGTCAATTACGATGCCCAGAGCCGCTACCAGTAATGCGAGCGCCGTACCTCCTACGTAGATGGCTTCCTTCACCAATATGCTGCTTCTGCTGTTTGTATGAACAAGGAACATCGATCCCAGTATCGTAAAAATAATGATCATCTGGATTGCGGTTCGGGTAAAACTCCTCATTTCCTAATCTCCCTGGTTTCAGCACGATTCATAAAAAATGAAAAGAGCGCTATCAGGCCAATAGCATGTGCAAACAGCAGAACTGCCTGATACGGTTTAAGCGTAGGAAGCAACAGAGCCAATGTGCCCATAAGAACCGCCACCACCAGTAGAACCATGACTGATTGAGTATGAGAAAATCCCATCCGCATCAGCCGGTGGGCAAGATGATTCCTGTCCCCGTCGAAAAGAGGTTTTCCATTCTTCCATCTGTACTGCAATACGAAAGCAGTATCTATGATGGGAAGAGCAAGTATCAGTACCGGAGCAAAAATGGCAATCTCCCGGATGGATCCCTCCGGAGTATAAACGCCCAGAACAGCTATTATTCCAAGCATAAAACCAAGCATATTGCTGCCGCAGTCTCCCATGAAGATTGAAGCAGGATTGTAGTTGTAGAATAGAAATCCAATTGTCGCCCCACCAAGGGTTGCACTGATGAACGCGACGGGATAATTTCCGGAAATAAGATTGATGATGGTGAAGAAAATGGCAGCTATGGCGCAAGTTCCAGCAGAGAGGCCGTCTGCGTGATCGAGCAGATTTACTGAATTGGTTATTCCAACAAGCCAGATCACAGTCAATGGAGCTGTAAGCCAGGCGTAACTGCTACCTGTAAGGAATACGTTCAGCAAAGCTCCCTGTGTAACAAAAACAAAACCGACAAGAATCGCAGCAACGGTATGAAGTGTAAGTTTGATAACAGCAGAAAGGCCAAGAATGTCGTCAATGAGCCCTACTATCGACATCAGCCCCGCCCCGCCTATCACAAGCAGGCAGAGGGGTTTCCATCCGAATGATATCATGCTGCTGTCTCCATTAAGGAGAAACATGCCTGCAGCAACTGTCAATGCAAATGAGATGTAGATCGACATTCCACCCAGAAGAGGGGTAGTGATCAGATGCCTCTTTCTTCGATTCGGCTTGTCCACAAGCCTGCACTTCAGAGCAACCCGTCTTGCAAGCGGGGTTGAAAGCAGACTTACGCTCAGTGCTGCGAAGAAAGCAATGGCGATTTCTATAATACTCATACTGTATCACTATACAAACAGATGTAGATTATCCTATTCAGTATCATTGATCTTTATACGCAGGCCATCGGTTCCGAACAGGTGGCTCCTCATCAGGTCCATTGTGAATTCGAACATCTCTCCAGCAGCTGCTTCAACTTTGGGGCCGCATCTTGACGCGAACTGCCTGCCGTTGAATTTCATGTAGATGATATTCTCATTACCCAGGGTTTCAATAACTTCAACTACACCTGAAAGCAGACTGCCCTCAGTTGGATGTATATCCTCCGGCCTTATTCCGAAAAGGTATTCCCCATCCGGTACGTCTGAAAAGGGAGTATTCTCCAGAATAGCATCACCTGCATGAATCACACCGTTTTTTAACTCAACGTTCAGGAAATTCATTGAAGGGCTGCCGATAAATCCAGCCACAAAGCTATTATCAGGATTATCGTAGAGGTCCAGTGGTGTTGCTATCTGCTGAATAAATCCGTTCTTAAGCACCACTATCCTGTCTCCAAGTGTCATAGCCTCAGCCTGATCATGCGTCACGTATATCATTGTCGATCCAAGCTTTGTATGCAGCTGACTCAGTTCATTCCGCATCTGTACTCTCAGTTTGGCATCCAGATTAGACAGGGGCTCATCAAAAAGAAATACAGCGGGGTGCCTGACGATCGCTCTTCCGAGGGCTACTCTCTGTCGCTGCCCTCCGGACAGCTCTCGTGGTTTTCTATCCAGATAATCGGAGATCCCAAGAATTTCCGCCGTTTCCTTAACGTTCTTATCTATTTGATCTCCAGGCATTTTTTTCATCTTTAATGAAAATGCCATGTTATCGAATACCGTCATATGGGGATAGAGAGCATAATTCTGAAAAACCATCGCTATATCTCTATCCTGGGGTTTGATATTGGTTACATTCCGCTCATCGATGAAAACCTCTCCTGTAGTCGGTTCCTCAAGTCCTGCGAGGACGCGCAGAGTAGTGGATTTGCCGCATCCGCTAGGACCAACCAGCACAAGAAATTCACCGTCCTGAACTTCGATATCGAAACTGGCAAGAGCAAGTATATCTTTCTGATAAGTTTTACTAATTCCCTGAAATCTCACAGAAGCCAAGAATCACGTCCTTTCGATCAGTTCGTAAACATAATAATTGAAACGGTCCGTCCATCAAATAATGCGGTTTCGGGATTGAGCGGATCTTTTATCCATTTGTATCCGTTCACGTAGAACGCATATCGGTACACACCTCCGGGCAAGCCTGCAATGTCTATAGTCCAGAGGCCGGTGTCATCCTTCTCCATCCTCCCGGATAGAGGATCTATTATACCTCCCGCAGCAACACTTCCTCCCCAGTCATTCCAGTCCGACAGAACCTGAACCGAGGATGCTCCGGGAAGCCACAGAAAAAGTCTGTTATCCTGTTCGACAGGTTTCTGCATCGGTACAAACAGCGCACAGCCTGCGGTGATAATGAACAGGATAATTAATGCAACAGTGATTATTCTTGTCATTTAAACAGTCCTGTCAGGTTCATCCGCAGTGACGGAGAACTATCGTACTCCCACTCTATTCCTACAAGGCACATCACGGGACCAAGTGATGTCGTTACGGCAAGAACGCATTCAGGTTGAAGACTGTCATCGATATCTCCTGAAAACGATACTTCTGCGCAGACATCGTCCCTTGGCGAATAGGATGCGCTCCCGGTAACCCTGGTGCTGTCATCGATTATCTCCACTGCTATGCCGGCTGAAGCGTAGGAATCGGAAACCGTGGAAGAGACATAAGCCCTGTAGTCTCCATCGGCATAGTAACCGAAGATCACATCCCAGGTAATTCCTCCCTCGGATATCATACCAGCTGATGCTGATACTGAACTGAGGCTGTCACTCGAAAGGTCAAGCATACCCTTAATACCGGCGGAAACGAAATACCTTCTTGATTCAAGGAATGCTCCCAGTGTGATTATCCTCTGTCCGGGTACGAATGCGCTTCCGGGAAGATCAATATTATCTCCCGCGAAATGCATTCCGGGTACAATCTCTATCCTTCCCCACTGCGTATCTATGGGACGCAATTCCCGCAACTCGGCAGAAACTGCCCACTTACCTTCTTCTCCTTCAGCTCCGGCAACGATCAGCCATGGTTTGAAATAGCGGAAATCTCCCCTTACGGACAACACATTCACGGTGATATCCACGCCTTCGGAATCCGCTGGATGGATCCGTGCCCTGGAATAGTCCACTCCGGCGAATCCCATCCATGGTGAATGCACATTCAGCTGCGAAAGTGTATCTCCACTGGTGAGTTGAATGAGGTAATCACCACTGAAACCCAGAACGCCACCTGAAGATACACCAAAGCCCTTTGTGGAATCGATATCCACCCAGCCCCACTCAAGTACAGGATTCGATAAACCGGCAATGAAAGGCTGTTGATCGTTCAGGTACACTCCTGCTGCTATCCAGGGTGTGCCGGGCCATTTTACCACGCCTCTGGCCCTTCTAAGCACTACGTGTGAAGTAGAATCATTGCGCATCGCACCGGTTACGAGAAAATTCACCTCAGGTGATACAGCGCTTACTGAAACGGCGGCATCAACAGAGGTGCTGTCAATAACAGGATGGTTGTTGATCCAGTCCCCGCAGGCTGACGCATCTATCAGGCAGTCGTACCCGAATACCCAGTTCTCGGGAATGATGGAAACATCTGTTGAATCGGTACCTCCAGCGATAAGAATGATCAGGGTGATTAATGAAGTACTCACAGATAACCTCCCGGAGATACGGAAACACCCAGAACCTGCCTGCAGTCATGGTCGTTCAGTATCACTGCCCAGTCCAGCTTCAGCCATTCATGTTCAAAGGATACTCCTGCATTCCAGGACGTGCCGTCGGATCCTGATCTTACAGTAAGCCAATCATTGATATTAAGATCGAAACCGAGAGCACTTTTTCCATTCGTTACAGTAAAATGGCCGCGGAATTTTCTATCAAACACCGTTGAAAACCCATAACCTATGACCCTTTCCTGGAGTTTGTCTCCGAAGAGCCGCAGATTTGAAACGTTCACGGCTATGGCGATAGTCGGAAATATCGAAAACTGAAAACCGAGGCCAGCAGAAAGCATTTCGCTGTAATTTCCAGCATCGTCATCAGTTACAGTCAATCCCAGTGACCCGCCGATTGAGATACTTGGTCCGAAAACGCCTTCCATGAAACCAATAGGATCTCCTTTGAGTGTCTTCGCTGCGATCAGCGCAACCTGAACCGTATCCGGTTCTGATTCGGAACGAAGGAGTCCTGCAGCTGCCCCGTAATTGTTTCCGCCCATTTCAAAGGCCGCGGCTGCAACAATGCTGTTGTTATCCATATCACTGATTGTCGAATAAACAGTAAACTGGGTTCTCGTGATTCTGACAAGTCCTGCCGGAGAAGTAAGGCATAAAGATGCATCGTTTGACCAGGCATATGAGCCACTGGCGCATCCAGCAGCAACCGGACCACTCGGAAAGGATTGCAGAGATAAAAGGAACAGAAGCAGGCAGCCGATCAGTATGCACCCCTTCCTTTGAATATTATCGCAACTGTTCTGAGCAGAATAGTGAAATCAAGCATCAGAGACTGATTTCTAATATAGTAGTAATCATATCCCAGATTGTCATGAAGGGGAAGCTCCTTTCTGCCCATAATCTGCCACATGCCCGTAAGCCCCGGCTTGACATCCAGCCTGTGTCTCTGCCAGCTTGTGTACCCGTCCACTATGAAAGGCATCTCAGGTCTCGGTCCCACCAGACTCATATCACCACTTAGAATGTTGAAGAGCTGAGGCAGCTCGTCCAGGCTTGTTCTTCTGAGAAATCTTCCAATACCGGTAATCCTGGAATCGTTTATCGAAATGGGAGCTACTTCGTACTCATCAGATTCAGGTTTCATCGTTCTGAATTTGTAAAGTGTAAACTCTTTTCCCTTTAGCCCTACTCTCTTCTGACTGAACAGAGGTGAACCATTCTTTTTTATTAGCTGCAGAATGTATATCACTGACATCAAAGGAAATAGAATCAGAAGGAGTACTATAGATATCGACACATCCATGAATCTCTTGGTAATTCTGTGCAGTGCTCCCGGTTCACCGTACCCTATTTCAACTATTGGCAGCTTTGCCAGATCATCGACATCGGATACTCCCAGCGCAATCTCGAACAGATCTGTAACAAGCCTGTAGTGTATCTCTGTATTCTCCACCAGAGAGATGATTTCCATAATTCTGGATCTGTCAAGCTCAGGTGCTGCGAAGAAAACTTCATCCACTTTCAGCCTGCTTATCGTCTCAACAATATCATCGAGTGAAGAGACAACCTCTACGTTTTCGAACATCGCCTCTTCTGTGGGGGTTGAATTGACTACTCCTGCTATTTCGGGAGCCTTTCCCGGAAGCCTTCTCAAAGCCGTAATAACCCTTGCCGCCACTTCTCCGGTTCCTACGATTAGAATTCTCGGAGCTTCCGTTACCGGAACAATAAACTGTGCTATCTTCCTTGCCAGATATCTGAAAAAAGCAGTCACCGGTATGGAGATTCCTATGAACATGAACAGGATCACCCTTGAAAATTCCATCCTTGCCATGTAACTGGCTGCCATAAGAGCAACAAGAAGAAATACGAAAGCCTTCAGAAGCTGCTGCAGCTCACCCAGGCTACCAAGGTGTCTTTTCGGAGTGTAAAGACCTGCCCTGGCAAAGGAAAATATCCAGAGAACGGCAACCACCGGCAGAACCAGTAGATACAGGCTCAACTGATGATGAAAATCCGGCAGGCTACCTGCGAATATCACAGTTCTGAGAACCCATGTAAGCATGAATACAAACGGAATGGTTACTATATCAGCTGCGATGAGAAGAATCATCAGTATTCTGTCAGCTCTTCTTACAGGCGCCAGTTTCATTTATTCACCCCTTCAGAAGCGAATATACCCCGCAGCAGACCTGAGAAAAGAGCGCAACCTCTCCAGAAAGCGAATAGCGGTACCAACGGAACAAGTACTGGGTCGCTCCTCATTGCAGTCAGAGCAAGCGGGATCGTAGATAGAATGAAGAGACCTCCCCACAAAGCAAGGGGAAGAGAACCGGCAGACAAAAGCAGTAATGCAGGCACCAGAAGAGGGCACAGTATAATCTGAAATTTCATACATAAGGGAGTATAGGTATCGGCTCCTGCTTTGCGGGGAAAGCGTCTGAGGACCTTCATCCTCCACCTCCCCCTTGAAAACTTCATGCGGAAGTAAGCTTTCCATGTCCCGCGGTGTCTGTGAGATACTTTCCCTTCGGGCGCGAAACGAAGCAGATATCCTTCCCCAGCCATTCTATACGAAAGGTCGACATCTTCATGATCCGGGAACGGAAAGGATTCATCGAAGCCTCCCGTTCTCTCAAGCACACTTCGTCTGTATCCTGCGGAATAGGTATCAACGATATCGATGACATCGCACTTTGAAAGAAGTCTGTACCGTTCGTTGAATTCAATCTGAGCCAGCCTCTGGATTACTCTTATGCCGCCCTCTGAATAGACACCTTTCACCGCGTCAGCACCGGTGCCGAGAGCCATGACCATCTGCCGGGCCCAGTCCGGACATGGAATACAGTCTGAATCCGTAAACAGCACCAGGTCGCCTGTAGAAGCCTTCCATCCTCTGTTCCTTGCTCCCGCAGGGCCGCAGTGCGTACCCTCAACAACTCTGTCAGCAAAGGCGGCGACCGCCGGAGGAAGTTGTTCACCTCCGTCGAGTGATACCACGATTTCCAGGTCGTTACGTACGGTCTGCCTGTTAAGAGCTTCAAGACATTTTTCAAGATTGCAGGCATCGTTGTATGATGGTACGATTACACTGATATTTTTCGAAGGAATGCTCATCACCTCTGCCTTGAATTCCTGAAAAGGTACTTTCTGAAGGTCGCATACGCACGGAATGTTCTTCTTCGTTCATCTCTGTCAAGAAGACTCTTCCATAATTTTCTAATGATGTAAAAAGGTCTCAGATAAAACCTTCTCCTTGCATAATCACAGAAGTCCACCAGTTCTGCGGAAGAAAGATTATCAGTTCTTATAACGCAGTTGTGCAGCCCCTCTTCAGTCAGCCAGTCTCTCCAGTTTTCAGCCATCAGGTTATTCGATTCATGTGCCTGGATGTACGCTTCAGTGCCCGGATAGACCATCATTGGATAGAACTGAGCCGTATCAGGGTTGATTTTCAGCGCAAGATCAAGTGTTTCTTTCATGCTCTCTCTGTCTTCACCCTGAGTGCCCACCATGAAACACCCGTGAATAAGTATACCCGCTTGTTTTGCGTTTTCAGCGAATTTCAGAGACATCTCGACTGTGATACCCTTTCGCATGTTAGTGAGTATTCTGTCGCTGCCGCTTTCGAAACCTACACATACAGTTCGCAGCCCGGCCTTCCTGCAGAGCATCAGTGTCTCAAGGTCAACGTCCGCCCTCATATTGGATGTCCATGAAATATGAACTCCTTTGCCGATAAACGATTCGGCAAGTTCACGGAGACGCCCTCTGTCTACGGATATGGTATCATCCTCGAAAAACACCGCTCGAACTTCCGGCATGTTATTCTGAACCCACAGCATCTCAGCAGTTATGTTCTCAACCGATCTTTTCCTGAATTTTCTTCCCTGCAGAGTCTGTGGGAAAACACAAAAGGAGCAGCGATGCGGACAGCCTCTTCCCCCCATAATCATCACCTGAGGGTAGAGAGCATTGGGGTTGTTGTACCTGTAAATATCAAGGTGTTTCGAGTAGGTTATACTGACAAATGGAAGCGAATCGAGGTTACTAACTTTCTCTCCATCACCTGTAAAGAGGATCTCACCGTCAGGCTGTCTCAGATATAAACCCTTAACACCGGTAGGCTCCTTACCGTCTTCAATCGACTGCGCCAGGCCAGTAAGAGGGATCTCGTATTCACCGGCGACAACAGCCGAGAACCGGCCGCCCATTTTAAGTGTATCATCCGGGAGCGCTGAGGGGTGTGTTCCAACAAGCACGACGAATCGTCCTTCCACGGTAATGGTGTCCGCAAAATGTACATCGGATTCAATGGAAGGGGTCGAAGTCTCCACTATCACAAGAGCGGGATCGAAACGGTTGATCCGCTCAATTGTCTGCTCAATATCCAGACCGTCTGCGGGTGCATCCAGCAGATCAACTTCGTGGCCTGCCTCTTCCAGAGCTCCGGTCGCGTATGCAAGCCATATCGGGTAATAGAGCGTACCGCTCTTCGTTACAGCGGGGCTTCTCTGACCTCTGCTGTATCCTGTGATGAAAGGCGGGTTAACTGCCGTAATTCTCATTTATAACTTTCTGCAGAGCTCCCCAGACCATTTCTGTCTCGATTGCATCCATGCATATGGCCCGTTCGCGAACACAACCGGGAAACAGGCTGTTCGAATAGCAAGGTGAACAATCAACATTTCCCTGTACCGGATTGATAAGTCCTTCGGCAAACAGTGTTCCTGGTGATGAGGGACCGAACAGCACAATTGACGGGATTCCTCTTGCCGCTGCCAGATGTGCGGTTCCGCTGTCAGCACCGAGAAATCCGTAACACTTATCGAGAAGCGCGGCTGTCTGCCCCCATGTTGTTCTTCCCGTCATATCAAGGACAACGGTCCTGCACTGTTGTTTCATTTTTTGCGCAACCTCCCTGTCATCAATTCCTCCAAGGAGAACGATATTGAATCCAGCACTGATGAGCCGATCGGCAATTATAGAGAACCTCTCGGGAAACCATCTTTTCTCAAGCACTGTATCCCGAGGATTTTTACCTCCTCCTGGAGCAATAGCAAACAGAGGCTCAGGAAGTCGCATGTTCGAGACCCAATTACTTTCCATTTCTCTAACAGGGAATACAGAGCGCCAGTTTTCAGGAGTTACGCCGGCAGTTTTCGAATACGAATATCCTGCATAATCGGTACTGACCATCGGAAACACTTCTTCCCATTTTCCCAGTGCGACGCCCCCGGAGGATCTTACAGCCGAACCCGTGAGATACCTCACCCACCTTCTAATTGCGGGGGATCCCTGAAATACGAAGGAATCCTTCACACTCTTCAGAATCTTTCTGTTTCTCATACTCCATCGTGCAAGATTCAGAGAACCGCCAATGCCTGAATCAGGTGGTACCGGAGCAACAAATACCCGATCTATTCCTGGAAACCGCTCCCAGACTGCGGCAGCGGATTGACCGGTAAGAACCCAGTACTTTGCTTCTCTGCTCTCTACAAGTTCCCGTACAACCGGCGTGCAGAGCAGCGCATCACCAAAGGCATGCGTTTTAACAAGAAGAACGGGAGATTCATCCCGCATGTTTCAATTCCCTCCAGGTCTTATATCGCAGTACGGTGTATCTGATGCCGCAGAGGGCAATTATAGCCATGGGAGAATCGATCGCTATTCTGTGGGGAGTACCCGAAGCGGTAAGCAGGTGCATAAGCGAATATCCAGCAACAAGCGTTGCAAGGAAAAACCCTTCAGAACCATTTTCAAAGGAACATCTTACCGCTCCTCCCCAGAGGAAGAATAATACCCAGAACAGTGCCAGCAAGCCGGCAAGAGTATAGAGCGGAGAGAATGAGTTCAGAGGGAACGGTTTAAAGAATTCCACAAATCGGAGAGATATCAGCCTTATCGTCAGTACGGGATTCTCAAGCATGAAACGGATATTCCTTTCGTACAGGATTTCGTCTCTTACCCACTCCGGCTCATCCCTGAATTCCGGAAACTCCGCAAGCTCCGGGGAGTTGAGCCTTCCGATATACTCCTCTCTTAAATCACAGTAGAGCAGCAGTGCGCCCTCCGCTTCATTCTCGAAATGATCAGTGAATATTCTTCCGTTGTACTCCCATAGATTGACCCCTCCCTGCACCGGCATAATACGGAATGTTCCGGAGATATCTCTGTTCCGCAGTCCCCATGGAAGCATCAGTATAGAAAACACCGTCAGAACAATGAGTGCTGAAATGAAACCCCTGCTGGAAAACCACCGTTTGTCTCCCCCGGTTCCGATAACACCTTTGAATTTATCTGTAATTCTCTTCAGAACAGGTGTGAAGGGCAGTATCAGTAATAACCAGAGCATTACAGGCAGTGCAGCGGGACGCACATAGAAAGCAAGCGCCCAGACTAATCCGGTCATGGACGCGCTGAACAGGAATCTACCGCCATCAAGGCTGCTTTTAAGTACCCTCAGAGACAGAAGAACACCAAGAAGGAAGAGAAGAGAAAAAATTGCCTGTGTTGCTGGAATTGCTTCGTAGTAGAGCTCAAACGGATTAAGCGCGAAAAACAGTCCTGCTGCATAGAGGTAGCGGCCTGACAGAAAGCGCCCAGCTATCTTAAGGCCTATCAACACGGTAATAAGCCCAAGGATCAGCTGAATACCCCTTACCGCAAGATAATTGCCGATTCCGAATACTCCAAAAATCCCGGCCATGAAAATTGCGTATCCCGGCACAAGGAAAATTGTCGGCTGCCCGGGTCTCAGGGCTCCATAATAGCCGTCTACCCTCCTGTAAAATTCAAAGGATCTACGGAACATAGGTGGAGCCTCTGCTTCCCTTTCAGGGTGCAGCATGCTTTCGGAAAGCATAAAGCCTCTTCCATTCAGAATATTCTGCGCCAGGTCAGCCTGTGTCCTGCCTTCTCCAATCAGAAAAACACCCTGCGAAGCTGCGCCGAATACGAGTATTCGCGCAACAAGGGCAACCAGCAGAATTCTGCTTACAAGTGTCTTTTCAACCATTCGGCAAACCATTCCGACCGCATCAGCTTCAGCTCATCGGTCTGTGTTGATGCCCATACAGGTACCGCTGCCGGGTGTATGACCAGTTCAGCATCCCCATTACCTTCAATACTACCATCAATGCTCTCGAGGTAATCCCTGCAAACGTTACCGCTTCTCGAAAATCCCAGCATCAGATCCGGCGTTCCGATGCCCCGGCTGACAGCTGATCTCACCAGTTTTCTTCCAAGCATGTCAAGAATGAAACACGAGGGTTTTCGAAACCTGTCAGGAAGGACTGCTCCCCGCACTGTTCCTACCCCGTACTCCACCGCAAGGTCAAGAATGACCTCCCTCAAGCCTGCAGCGTTGTGTACATGCTGGTGACTGTCCAGTCTCGAAACCGTAAGTCCTGCCTCCAGGATTTTCTCTATCTGGCTCCGCCACTCATTTCTGACTTTTTCAGCGTACTTTGCGCCCTTTCTGAACCATGCAGAATGTGAAGCCGGAAAACCATCCTCGACAAGAAAGGGAGGTTGAACACAGTTAAGATGTACGGATACAGCAACATCATAACTTCGGGCAAGTTCCAGAGCTTGGGGCAATTCGGAACCGGTAGCCATTATACTAAGGCAATGAACCACACCCAGAGGAAGAAGTATTTCAGCTGCGCTGTTAACACCCGCAGCCATTCCAAGGTCATCTATAGTTACAAGCACTTTCATATTTCACTTGTACCTTCGGCTGTATTGAGCCCCTTTTCCCTCCATCCCGCTCTTCGACCTGCGAAGAGTGCTGTCAGTACGATAAGAACCGTATCAACCGGGAGCCTGTACCTCACTCCACCGTGAGCAAGCGAATGAAGACCGAGATACAGAATGAAAACACATGCAAGAAGGAGTACCCTTCCGTCCCTTCTCCGTCTGAATGCTTCCCTAACAGCTATAAGAAGCATCGGGAAATAAATCAATAAACCCACCAGTTTCGCGACCGGGTTTTCGATTGTTCCGCCCACAGGAGAGAGGAAAAGTCCGAATCTCAGAACTGTCAGATATGAAAACAGTAATGGGTTCGAGAAGATGAATTCCTTTGCTCTATCCATTAAGAGCCGGCTTCGATCCAGCTCCGTATCAATCCCGTCCATCTGAGGGTACGCAAGCAACTCTCTTCTGTTAATACCATCTTCGATGAAACCGGGAATAGTTATCCCTTCAATGACCAGCAGGGATGGATTATTCCGCATCCACAGATTCAGTGAACCCTTTGTAGGCATAAGAACAGGACTTCCAATAACCAGCTGATTTCGGACAACCCAGGGAACGCAGCATAGTACAAAACCTGCCATGAGCATCAGCGCAGATTTCCATTTTTTCTTAACAGAGAGCCAGATAAGCTGAAGCGGTACCAGGAATACAGCGGTACTCCTGATCAGGAATAGAAGACCTGCTGCCATACCGGAAGCGAAGCCGGCTCCGGTTTTATAGGCTGATCTCAAGGTCATCAGCATGATGAGCGGAAGCAGTGAAATATGGATCATATCCGTCATCGCGTAGGCGCTGTAATAGATGTAATAAGGATAAAGAGACCAGATCAGCGCCGCGAGCAGAGCCTGTTTTTCTCCCCAGTTCTCCGCTGTAAGTTTCCAGACTGCCCAGGCCCCAAGAAGCGCAAAAATCGAATTCAGAAAAAAGACGGCTCCTGTGGATGGTCCGGTTATCATGAAGAGAGACGCAAGAAGAAGAGGGTATCCGGGTTCGATCGAAGCTGTGGGGGTTTCAACAGGTACAATGCCGAACATGTACTCGGGGTTCCGGCTCCAGGTATTTAAGAACTCGACCTCTCTGGTCATAGTGCTTCTGAGCAGACCCATTTCCTCGCTGTAGGAAATTCCATCACCTTCTACAATCCTCCCAGCTATCGATATGTAAAATCCCTGATCCCTCGGGGGTTCGGGCAGATCCCCTCCAAGGAGGATGAACCACACGATCCTGGGCACCAGAACCGCCAGAACGATAATTGAATACCTGTATTTAAGGATCAGTTTCATTCCTGGACCCAGACAGCTTCAGAAAGCCTCAGAGGCGGATCCTTCCTCTCCTCCAGCAATGTTATTGTATAGAAGAACTCCTGCCAGTGATAATCTTTGTTTGCTTCCGGATCGGTAAGGGCAAGCCCCAGAAGATATGTTCCCGGCTCCAGAATATTCAGATCGATCTCGATCCTGGAACTGCTCGATCCATGCAGACTCAGCAGAGGCTGGTTCATCTCAAGATTATTCGTTCCTATCACCGTTTCGCCATCTATCCTGTGTATCGAAAAGCCGAAAATAACATTATCAACAATCGAAGGAAGTCGACTCTTTATCATAGTATCAATTACTATCTTCTCTCCCCTTCGGAATGTGCTGGCGGGGGCACCGCCCGCATTTCTGATGATGACAGAATCGAACCATATTTCCCTGCTGCCCCATTCCTTCGGGGTTGCAACTGCCTCGATGTGCTTTTTCTGCGTGGTCTCAAGATATCCCGATAGAACGTCCTTCACGGCTCCGTCCATCTTTATAAGGCCTTCGTGCAGCCAGATCGCCCTTCTGCAGAGTCTTGAAACGGCTTCAAGGTCATGGGAGACGAAAATAATCGTCCTCCCCTTTTCCTGGAAATCACAAATGCGCTCGTAGCATTTATCCTGAAATCCAACATCACCGACAGCAAGCACTTCATCAATAAGCAGTATATCCGGGTCAACAGCAGTCGCCAGACTGAAACCGAGCCTCATGAACATACCGTTGGAATAGTATTTGACAGGAGTATCCATAAAACGCTCCAGCTGTGCGAAATCCGCGATTTCGGGAACCAGCTTTTTCATCTCATTTCTGTTCAATCCGAGCAGAGCACCGTTAAGCATCAGATTTTCTTCCCCGGTAAGATCCGGATGGAAACCTACTCCCAGATCAAGAAGTGAAGCGATTCTTCCACCCGAATCCGATGTTCCCGAAGTGGGTCTGTAAATGCCTGCAAGTATTTTAAGCGTTGTTGATTTTCCGGCACCGTTGGACCCAATTACAGCAACAGACTCACCGGGTTCGATATTGAAACTGGCATCATCCAGGGCTCTGAAATGCTCTATCCTGGTTTTTCTATTGAAGAAATTCAGCATGGTTTCCCTGAGAGTAACTGCCCTGTCGTGATAAAGCCTGTAATCCAGTGTAACGTTAGTCATGCGGATTCCACCGGGTTTCATTCTATAATTCCTTTACAACCACAGGTTCGGCCTTCCTGAAAACGGCCATACCCGCAAACAGGAAAACGATTGACCATGAAGCCAGGGATATCCAGCACCATATCGGCGGCCATGTACCCGCGTACAATATGGAATGCATGATCTCCATGAAGCCGGATATGGGATTGAATTTGAGTATCTGCATCAGGCGTTCGGATTGAATAATATCAACACCTATGGAGTCCAACGGATAAATTATCGGAGACGCGTAGAACCAGGCCAGCAGCAGAACTTCTACAAACTGTTTGACATCTCTATAGAAGACATTCCCTATTGAAAGAAGCATCGCAATTCCGGTTGTCATCATTGTCAGAAGAACAAGAGCAGGCAGTATAAGAACAATCGATAATCCAGGGTAATGCCCGAAGATAATCAGCAGGGTTTCCAGAACCAGAAGCGCCAGCAGGAGGTGAATAAGGTTGGCTGCTACCTCAGCTGCCGGAAGTGCCATCCTTGGAAAATAGATGCTCCTTATCAGCCTGTGATTATCAAGAAGGCTGGATGTAGAGGCGCTGAGGGATGAAGAGAAAAAATTCCACGGAAGCAGGCCTGTAAGAAGAAAAAGTGAGAAGTGCGGTATTGCGCCGCCGAACCTCAGAATTCTTGTAAATACGAAATAGTAGACCACCATACTGAAAAGTGGTTTGAGGAGAAACCAGGCAAAACCGAGTACAGACCTTTTGTACCTTACTTTAAGATCCTTTGCAACAAGGCTTTCCATGAGAAGGATCAATCTTCCTGCTTTCCATTTACTCATTACTACCACCACCATGAAAACTGAATTTGTTCTCCTCTCCATGCAGAAGTTTGACGATATTCGATTTATGCCGCACAATAACCAGAACGGCAACAAGGCATATGATTATCTGGACAGGTAGCCTGCCAGGCTCATAGATGAACACAAACGGTATCACGGCCACTGCCGCGGATATTGAACCGAGAGAAACGTATCTGGTTATTGTAAGAACAAGTGCGAACACAACAAGACCCGAGGCCAGAGTAAGGGGTGACAGGATCACCAGCACACCAAGAGCTGTTGCCACTCCTTTTCCGCCTCTGAATCCCAGCCAGGGGCTGAAAACATGGCCCAAGACAGCAAATATGGCCGTCAGCCCCAGTAACCAGTCTCCGACTGGAGACAATACACCTGCTATTCCCTGTTTCGCCGCAAAAACAGGCAGGGCTCCTTTGAGTGCATCAAGAAGCAGACCGGTAATGCCTGTTCCTCTGCCGCATACCCGGAAAAGGTTCGTAGCGCCAGTGTTCCCCGAGCCCTCATTTCTGATATCAATTCCCCTGAATTTACCCAGAATCCATGACCATGGCACCGAACCTGATAGGAATGCTGCTGCAAGGTAGATAATTCCCGGCCAGAGGTTCATGTCAGTGCTGTCTCTTTCTATAGATGATCTTCAGAGGAACACCCTTCATACCTATACAATTCCTGAGGCTGTTATCTATGTAGCGTCGGTAGTTTTCCGGAATGTCAGCGGGGTGGTTTGCGAATATCAGAATTCTGGGAGGCTTCTCACCGACCTGAGTAGCATAGAATAGTTTAACGGGTTTGCCTCTCGGTGAAGGCGGTCCCACTTCCTCAACAGCATCATGTATCCACCTGTTGATTTCGGAGGTCGAAAGAGTCATTTCACGCTTTTTCCCGACATCGAAGGCAGTGGGCAGTATTTGTCCCACACCTTCCCCCGTTATGGCTGAGAAGAAAATTATCGGCATATTCTTCGCCTGATTGAAACGCTGGATTATGGCTGCTTTCCAGAGGTCTTTATCTATTCCAAGATCTATTTTGTTAACACCGATTATCACGCCTTTACCCATGTCCCAGGCTTTTGCTGCGATTCTTATATCCTGCTGAACGGGGTACTCGGAAGCATCCATCATAACGAGTACAACATCCCCCCTTGCGATGGATTTCCATGCTCTTACAGTGCTGTAGAATTCCACATCATCCATTTTTCGGGATTTTCTTCGCAATCCTGCGGTATCCACTATCCTTATCTCTTCATCGTGCCATGAAATCATCGTATCGATGGAATCCCTCGTTGTACCGGGCACATCTGTTACGATGTTTCTGTCCTCCCGGCACAAACTGTTGACAATCGAGCTTTTACCCACGTTGGGTCTACCAACGACTGCCAGGGACAAACCATCGTATTCAGTTTTCGAAGAACTCGGAAGAATCGAAACAACAGCGTCAAGCAAATCACCCGATCCATGACCGTGCAGGGCGCTTACCGGCCATGGTTTCCCAAGACCGAGACTGTAGAATTCCGGAACAAGGTTCATTCTGGGGTTGTTATCAACCTTGTTAACCGCAAGAAAAGATGGCAGACCTGTTTTCCTTACGAGTTTCGCTGCTTCAATATCGAATGGATGGATCCCGGAAGTAGCGTCGACCAGGAGAATCACAGCATCAGCTTCCAGAAGTGCCAGGTTTATCTGCTTTTCAATGCTTTCCTGAAAGGCATCTTCACTGCCGGGATCAAGCCCTCCTGTGTCAATTATCAGGAAATCCTGCCCGGTCCAGTGTGCCCAGGTCATCTTCCTGTCTCTCGTAACTCCGGGCTGGTCATCGACTATCGCTACCCGACTGCCTGCCAGTCGGTTGAACAGTGTGGACTTCCCTACATTAACTCTGCCGATTATTGCGACAGTCGGTACGCTGGACATTCTTCAACTCCATTCCGTAGATTACTGGCGAGCAACAATTATACGTTTTGCAGGCCAGTTCAGGGAGTCTGCAGTAATTTATTAATATTGGAGAGAATATGTTTCAAGGTATGATTACGGTACTGGTGTTTCTATCCTCCTTCACCGATTCGGGTGAAATTGTCCCTGCGTTCAAGGATTCTATTCTGGAGGGGAACGTACCAGCAGCAGTTGACATGATATCCGATGATGCAATCCTGATGGTGGATTCGGTTCTTTCAAACGATCCGGAACAGATCAGCAGAGTACTTCTTTATTTCGGGCTTCAGATTGAAATAAGTGAAATGGAAGAGATGAACGGAAAGCAGCTTATGACTGAAATACTGTCCAGCCCCGCAGTTTCTGGAGCTATACTTCTCTTCGGAATTTCAGCCGGAGAAGCCGTTTCACTTGATGACAGAACATTCGTTCCCGTCTACTACGGCCTATTCGGCAATCGGGAAACAATTCATCTGGAACTGGTCTCCGATGAAGGGATCTGGAAGATTCAAGATTTCTTCGAGATCCTCCCTGAGTAACTTCACTCCCCCGGAGTATTTGAACATATTAGATTCAACTTTGTGAACCTTTGAATGCAAAGACCATCTGAAGCAACTGCTCCACACCTTCTTTACCGGGAGATGTAATGCTTTTCAATAACGATAACATCGAAGCCATTCAGCTGAAATCGCTCCTGAGAATTACAAGGGCCATCAGCCGTGTCAGAAACCTCCATTCCCTTATCACTCTTCTGGCATCGGAGACCAGCAAGGTTCTGGATGTTGAGAGATCAACTGTATTCCTTTACAGCAAAAAGACCGATGAACTATGGTCTTACGTTGCAGAGGGCGAGATGGAGGAGATACGCTTCAACGCCAGTCATGGCATCGCAGGTTCAGTCTTCAGGAGCCGGAAGACGCTCATACTGCACGATGTCGCAAAAGATAACAGATTCAATAAAACCATTGATAAGACAACGGGTTTCATAACGAGGAATATGATAACCGCACCCATAATCAACCCTTCAGGGGACTGCATTGGTGTATTCCAGGTTATCAACAAGTGGGATGACAATTTCACCGATAAGGATGCGGAATTTCTGGAGATAGTATCCTCTGAAACTGCCGTAACCATAGATAATGTCAGGCTTCTAGAGAGCCGCGAACGGATGTTCGAGGGTCTCATAAAAGCCCTCACGGTCTCCATCGAGGCAAGAGACCCCCTTACTGCAGGGCACAGTTTCGATGTTACTTTTCTGTCCGGTAAGATAGCCGAATACATGAACATAGACAGCGAGACAAGTGAGGCGATCTATTACGCAGCCCTCCTTCACGACTACGGCAAGATCGCCGTTCCGGACAGCATACTCAAGAAACCGGGATCACTGACAGAAGAAGAGGTCGTAATACTTAGAAAACATGTTCAGCACACAAAGATCATACTCTCTTCAATAGAATTCGACGGAAAACTTGAACAGGTTCCAGTTTTCGCGTCCCAGCACCACGAAAGGATTGACGGAAAAGGATATCCCGATGGTCTGAAGGGTGATGATATATCAATCGGAGGCAGGATAATTGCCGTAGCCGATGTATTCGAAGCACTTTCAGCGAAGAGACATTACCGTGAACCCTTTACCATGAAAAAAACACTCAACCTCCTGATCAGTGGAATCGACACTCAGTTCGACAGGGAAGCCGTACTGGCCCTGAGGGATTACTTCATCGATATCGGAAAAATAGATACAGAAGAAGTACCCCTTGACTAAAGGCTTCTCGCCTGGCGGCAGGCTGATGAGAACGTTCATGGTCGCCCTCATCGCTATTCTTGTAACGCTGTCTTTATGGGGTCTTTCAAAACTTGATTTCTTTGAGAATTTCGAACGCAGCACGCTTGATCTTCGTTTCAGACTCTCACCAACGCCGAACGAGGCGGACAGCAGCATAATCCTTGTTCTTCTTGATGGCGGGTCTATGGACGTTCTACCGTGGCCCCTGCCGAGACAAATTTATTCTGAAGTGCTCAATATGCTTCATTGCTGGGGAACCAGAGCAGTTGCTTTCGATATTCTTTTCGATGTTCCATCAGTTTATTCGGCTGTCGAAGACAGTATCTTCGGTAGAGTCTCATCCGATGGAAGTACCGCTTTCGTCATGGCTCTACTTCAACGTGAGGGATCAAAGATACCTGATAACGCCATAATAGATATTCCTGTCTACTCAACTCAACTTGACTCTGCCTGGTATTGCACGCCGCCCACTCAGATGATAGCCAGAGGTGCCGAAATTCTCGGAAGTACCAGCGACAGGCAGGACCCTGATGGTGTTTTCAGAAGCGTCCGACTCTTGACAGCAACGCCGGAAGGAATTGCCCCTTCCCTGCCAGTCGCACTTGCCTGGCTTGCCCTTGAGCGTCCGGACATCTCCGTAAATAATGGTATTTTATCTATTGGTGATATCAGATTGCGAACCTCTGGTAATTGCAGGCTGCAGTTGAAATTTCACGGTCCTGCAGGAACTTATACCAGCGTTCCACTCGCCGATCTTACCGCCGCGCTGAACGCCAGAGCCACCGGACAGCCCTGCCCTGTTGATACAGCAATGTTCAACGAAGCCATCGTTCTTATCGGTTATGCTGCACCAGCACTGTACGACCTGAAACCAACACCGTATTCACCACAATGTCCGGGGGTTGAAGTTCTGGCAACTGCTGTTGATAACATCCTGAATGAAAACTACATAACAAGATACCCATCCTGGGTATCATTACTGATTGCGCTGGTGATATCACTTCTCGCAGCCTTCTTTCTTTCTTCGCTCAGTCGTATTCCTCTTGGTGCACTTCTCGCCGCTCTGCCCGCTCTTCTCTTTCTTGTAGTTTCTCTGCTGCTGTTCCGTAGTGGTATATGGGTTGAGACGGTATGGCCGGCTGCCTCAGGGATACTGACCATACTTGCGGGCGGGATTTTTCTCTTCAGCTCGGAGAACCGGAGAAAGCAGGAAATAAGGACCGCCTTTTCACAGTACCTTTCACCCGACGTTGTAGCACAGGTGACAGAGCATCCTGAAACTCTGGTTCTGGGTGGCGATAAGAGAAACATGACCGTCTTCTTCTCCGATATCTGGGGCTTCACAGGGATTTCAGAAAATCTTACACCTGAAGACCTCGTATCGCTTATCAACCGTTACCTCACAACCATGACAGATATTATCCTCGAAACAGGCGGAACTGTTGATAAATTCGAAGGCGATGCTATCATCGCTTTCTGGGGCGCTCCTCTGCGATTATCCGATCATGCCCTGAGGGCATGCTCAGCAGCCCTTCGATGCCATGAAGCCCATACTGACATGAACCGCCTGCTTGTGCAGGAGGGGTATTCAGAGCTGTTCACAAGAATAGGCCTTTCAACCGGTGATATGGTTGTGGGCAACATGGGTTCATCAAAGCGTTTTGACTACACAGTGATGGGAAGTACTGTCAATCTCGGCGCGAGACTTGAGGGTGCAAACAAAGTTTACAGCACTTCCATAATGGTACAGGAAAACACCTTCAGAAGTGCGAAGAACGAATTCATTTTCCGTGAACTGGATACTATACGGGTCGTTGGACAGCAGGAACCCGTAACTATTTACGAACTCAAATGCCGGCAGGACGAGATAACTGATGATCTTGAAGCCGTGCTGCGGGAATACTCGAAAGCCCTGACCCTTTACAGAAGGGGTGATTTTAAAGATGCGGAACGTATATTCTCAGGAGCCGGTGATCCGACATCCCTGGTAATGGCACAAAGATGCCGGAAGATGGCTGACGATTACACTGATGACCTGGATAATTGGGATGGAGTATTCAACCTCTCTTCCAAATAATCCACGTTTCAGATTATCGATAAGCCTGACCGATTTATAATAGATTCTTGAATGCGCTAAAGACAGGAGATTAAAATATGCCATCAACCTCTCCGGATATCAATAAGCTCAAAGCAGATAAGAACGAACAGGATCTCATCAAAGCTCTCAACTACCTAGATGATCCGGATATTCCTGTAAAGGCCGCCCAAGCTCTTGCCGGCATCGGAACTATTGATGCTCTGGAGCCGCTCTGCAGCCTCATGGAGAATTCTGAACTGTCAATTCAAATAAGAATCGAGACTGCCGTAGCGATCGGAGATATCTGTGCAAGGTTTCTGAAAGATCTCGATCATGTCAACCCGGATTCCCTGTCCGAGGATGAGCTTCGCAGGCATCGCGACGGGAATCAAATGCTGTCCCGGGCGGGTTCCCGCTTGAAACTGTCAATGAAAACAGGTCCTCTGGAGCTGCGGAAGGCTGCCGGCAATGCTTACCTGATACTTCCTCTTGATGACGATTCTGATATCATGAAAGCCTTCTCGAACGGAAGCACCGCAACGTTTCAGAGTACCCAAGCAGCAACCGATCCTTTTGCTCAGATCCAGGATGAATCGGATCCTCCTTCCCCTGAGCCTTTGAAGAAGATTCAAAACATTGAAGTTGATGCAGAAGATCAAAACGATCAAATCAGCATTGATAAAGCAGAAGAAGTAATTGAAGAAGAAGTAGTTGAAGAAGAAGTTGCAGTAGTTGAAGAAGAAGCAGTTGAAGAAGAAGTTGCAGTAGTTGAAGAAGTAGTAGAGGAAGAAGAAAGTGTAGAAGAAGAAGTAGTTGAATCGGAACCCGAAGTTCATATAGAAATTCAAAAACAGATGAAGAAACAAGATTCATCGGAACCGAATTTGGATGAATTTGTAGAGATTGCACCAAATACCTACTGGATTGGTACCAGAGAAGGCTCTCTTATCGAGCAGAATATCTACCTCAGGATATTCTCTGAGGGGAATAAGACGATCAATCTGCTTATAGACCCGGGTTCACCGGATGATCTCCCTGCGCTGGTTCGGGCACTTTCCTCAAAGATAGGAGGACTCAAGAATATCGATGTGATGTTCCTCAACCATCAGGACCCTGATGTAGCGTACAACGCGGGTCACCTGCAGGAGCTCAACCCTGACTGCTTCGTCCTCTGCTCTGAAGACTCCTGGAGGCAGGTAAAATCCTACGGCCTTAATCCGAAGAAGTATAAAGCGATTGAGCAGTTCAAAGACCTTACTGTCGAGATGAGCACCGGCCACCGCCTTCGGTTCGTACCCTCACCATACTGCCACTTCCGCGGAGCCGTAATGCTGTATGACGAGGAAACCGGTATACTTTTCAGCGGAGATTTCCTTGGAGGTCTTTCGTCCGGGCCGGACCTCTATGCCACAGAGGATTCATGGGAAGGCATATCAACCTTTCATCAGATCTATATGCCCTGTCAGACGGCAATTCGCAATACTGTGAATAGCATCCGCAGTCTGGACACTCTGCCTGAAATCATCGCACCGCAACATGGAAGCATTATATCAGGCGCTCTCATCAACGATTTCCTCGGACGGGTTGACTATCTTGAGGTCGGTATAGACCTATTCCTGAAGGAGCACTCCAAGGAATACTACATCGAAGCCATGAATGATATTCTATCGGAATTCGGTAAGATAGCTGGTCCAGCGACAAAGACCGAGGTCCTGAACGCTATCCTTTCAGATTCCTCGTTCCCGAATGTTATTTCTTTGGGGGCTAATGGTATTCACGATATAAAGGTCGATCCCTATTTTGCAGTTGGAGTTTTGTTGCGTGCACTGCAATCAAAAACACCTCCAGAGATATGGAAGACGGCAGAGATAAGTATCCTCAAGGTTCTGACCAGACTGAAAATCACCATTCCAGACGCTATACTGCAGAAGGCCAGCGATCAGATGGTGTTCATCCTGGCGGACAGGTTTATGTCCGGAGTTTCTGAAGATTCTGTATAACGATCACCATACCACAGTGATCCCCGCGCCCCCGACAGTGTTCGTGTAATCTTTTTCGATATTGCTTGAAAAGGTTATGTATTCCCCTGACAGATTCGCAGTAAGGAAATCGCAGATAGGGAATCCTCCATTCAGTACAGCTCCGATCTTCCTCTCGTCATCACCCGTGGTGTAATAACCACCGAGAGTCATGGAAAGGGAATGGGATGGGTACCATGTGCCTCTCAGATCGCCCGTATAAGTCCAGACTGGATAGCTGCCTGTTCGCGAACGCCTCGTCGAGAGGCAGGCGGTTAAAACCAGTGGGAAGTCCAGCGTAACCGTTTCCCTTAGTACCGCACTCATAGAGCTGTAATCACTGCTTCCGGTTCCAGCTGAGTTGTCATAAACACTGAAAGCTGCTGCAGAATTAACATCCAGACCTGCAATATTACTTCTGTAGTTCGCTGAAACGGATATCATGGATGTCTCAAAGCTGCTCGTGGTACTATCCTGCATGTCAGTGTAGGATGGGGAGTAGCTGATATAGATCCTTGGGAAATTTCTGAAGATAAACCCGACCCGTACGCCGTAAGTATTCGCTGTACTGGTTGAGGACTTCGTATTCATCAGGTTATCCGATTCCCACCTGTACCACAATCCTGCAGACATCTGCCTGTCTATGAAATACTTATCAGCCCTGGTTTCAATCGATATTTCGTCGTCTCTGATGTACGGTGCTCCCATACTTTCAAAACCGGGTTCTACACGTCTGAATGATGCGGATATCATGTTCTCCGAAAACCTGACCGAGGAGGAAAGATCAAGAGCCCAGCCGAAGCCCGAACTGACGTTAGCCCCGGAGAAATCCAGCAGCCATTGCGGAATCTCCTCGGAATTAATTCCAGGGCTCCTGATATCCCTTGTAAACATTGATCCCGCTATTTCTCCCTCAATGCAGAGTCCTCCATCAAACAGGACTGAACCGTAATCAAGGGATGCAACGTAGTTTTCCGATGGAGTAACCCTGAAAGTGCTGTCTTCGATTATTGAACCGTTTACATCCTTACCGTACAGCATGCTCAGATGTAGATGGCTGCCGTATGGGGAACCCAGGCCTGTCTGTACGGCGTACATGTTTCGTTCATACTCACCCGGGTCATCACCGTCAGGCTCAACTCCCCGCCTGTTTCTTCCTCCGGCAGCTGCGAAATAGAATCCGCCTGGGTTAAGTGCAAAATTGGCGCCTGATAGGTATGCAGCGTTCAGTGTGAAATTTGTGAAGTAAGGATTCGAAGCGCCAATTCCGATGGATGATATCCATGATAGAACCGAACCGGAACGGGAAGACGCTGAGGGATGTGATGAGATATATATTCTGTTCATGTTCTGTCTTTGCATATTCTCTTCTGACGATACGAACACACTGGCAACCACTGGGATACCATAGATACTGAGAACCGGGTTAAACCTCCAGCGCCAGAACTGGCTCGGCAATTCAGACCATGCGTTGTCCCTGGTGGAATACTGAGAAAAGAAGGAGGTGCTTCCGGATATTTCTATATCTGCTGCAATTGATAAAACAACAAAGAATATCAGCAGTACAGCAGACAGTTTCACTGTTCTATTTCCATAGCATCAATGAAGCCGTTATTAAAAGAGTTTCTGCAGAACTGCGGCCACCCTTCTGTCATCGGACCTGCACCCGATCCCGTAACAGCGTATATCCTGTGATCATCACTTCCGAAATAGACAGTTCCATCTATACCGATAACAGGGCTGGAACGGACAGTACCCAGCGTCTGGAATTTCCAGAGGCTGAATCCCGAGGGTGAGAAAGAGTGAAGGCAGCCATTGTCAGCACCGAAGAACATCGAACCTGTAACATTCAGAGCCGGAGTCGACGTTATTACAGCTCCTACCGGTATCACACCGATTCTTCTGCCTGTCTCTCTTTCCAGAGCGTAAACATTCCCGCTCCCGGTACCGGCCCATACCGTGCCGTCTGATGATACAACCGGTCCTGTATACACCTGAGAAGGGAGTACAGTATTCCATAACACTGCTCCATCGCGGCTGAAACGGAATACTTTCCTGCCTGCGGCAGCGTATATGTAATCACCGTCTATCACAGGCCCACCAGTGAAATCGTCGTCCGTCCTGTAAGACCATATCTCGACAAGCCCATCTTCGTTATCCTGGATTGCAATGCACATATCATCGCACGCGAAATAGATTCTTCCGGTGGAGTCCACTGAACAAGGGAGATAAATACTGTCACCTGTCCTGAGGGAATCGATGATATCTCCATAGACCCCATCGATTGAATAGAATACTCCTTCCAGGGAACCTGCATAGAGCCTTCCGGAAGGAAGGATTACAGGGCAGGCATCAACCGGACCTGTCATACCGTTGTGCCATAAAAGAAAACCTGAGGGATCAACGCAGCAGATCCCGAAATCACCAGTAGCGAATATCCTTCCATCCGGACCTACTGCAACTGAATATACTCCTCCGCCTGCAGCATATCTCCATAATTCGCTCCCTCCCTGATCCAGAGAATAGATGAAACCGTCCAGACTGCCGCAGATGATGCTTCCGTCCAATGAAATGGCTGGACTGCAAACGACCCTGTCACCGGTTTCAAAGCTCCAGAGCTCTGAACCTTCCTCGAAAGTTGTGCTGATACTGGTGGAGGAGAATGTCCAGACTTCACTGGTGCCAACAGAATTACCAGAATAGAAACCTTCAACCTGCCATGCGTATCTGTGTCCATCTTCAAAACCGTCTGCGTATATCGGGTATATGATCTCCTCATTAAGAAGACCTCCTGCAGTGAACCAGGCTGGATTCGCCGAGATTGCGCTTTCGGGGGACTGTCCGGTGAGTATCTCTACTATTCTGATCTCGTAATCAACGGTTCCGGGAGGCAGGGACGGGAACCAGGTGAAAAGAGGCAGCGGTTCAGTGATCTCACTGTTATCAATCGGGTACTGGAGTTCCGGAGGTGTATGGTTCTCAACTTCCTGGGTAAACCCATCCTGCCCGATAAGACCTCCCCCCTCTTCGTATACATAGAATGTAACCATATAGGTACCGTCAGGAAATTCTCCCATCCGGTTAACACTTGCTTCGAATTCGCTGTCGTAGAACTCTGTATTTATAGGCGACAGTTCGACAGAACTCAGATTCACAATCCCGGGAGGCAACAGAAAAACCCCTGTAGTTGCATCCATAATCAACCCCGCACCGGCTATTTCTACAGTTATGAACATATAGACCGAGAATATTTCTGAAGATGTGTTGTAAAGCCGCACCCTCCAGAGATCCTCCACATATATCTGGCCCGGCGGCGGAGAGATCAACTCCACTTCCACAGGCAATTGCTGTGGTGGCTGAACATAGTTCGGTGCGACTGCTTGAGGTACCGGTAAGGCAACTCTTTCAGCAAGTATCAGAATGGATAAAACTAATGATAACATCCTTGACCCCCATTAATTATATATATCTATATAGTTGGTTCGTCCATTGCCGTTACCTGCTTATCTTACATTGCGGCCCGAAGCTCTGGACAATAAATTGCACAGTGCTAACAATCTATGCTGAAATGGAGGTTTACAATGA
>JAGLOY010000120.1 GCA_023138735.1 Candidatus Aegiribacteria sp.
ACGGCCACGCCACGCCTGACTGTAGGCTCCGTAATAGATGACCTGCTTTGCTCCCTTCCTTGGGATGTGTGTTGTTATCCGAGCTAACCACTCCAGAGGACCAGCAACATCGAAGTTCCTGGCAAGAGTGGGGTGAAAGTGTTCACCTTTGTAGACTACGACCTTTGAGTTCTCGTTGAAGCTCATCCTCTCAAGCGAGAATGGTGCCCTTGATATGTATTCGCTCGGGGTCTTACGACCGTTATCATCGCATGCTTCAATCGTTTCAGTACAGTAGACGCTAAAACCACTGTGCTTCCAAGACCGCATATTATCCATAAACTCATCGGAGATCATTCCCTCTTCAAGAAGCATTTTGAAAACAAGACCGGCAAAGAGCTTTTCAATCCCCTGGAGATCTGTAGTGTCTAATTCAGGCATGGGGTAATAATTACCTTCCCTGTCCCAGCAGGCATCAGTGATCAGGGCATGCACATTGGGGTTCCAGTTGGCCATGCCACCGAAGGTCTGCGGCACAAGGATACCGCCGGGAAAAACATCCCTGCGATCAAGGGCTTCATGAAGAAACATTGTGAGTGAGTCCCAGGCGCATCTGCAAAACTTTGGCAGAAGCTTTCTGTGGTGCAGGAAGTGGAGCCTGAGCATCTTTGGAACACTCCATACCCAGTGCCGGTGGGGAACTGATCTGAAGAGTTCTTTTTCAAGGAAGATCGCAAGATCTAATGACTTCCTCTTCGAGCATGATGGACAGAAACCGCGACACTTGCAGGATAAGGCTCTCAGATACTAAGCACGGAATTCTTTACACCTGATCCTCGCGAAGCCGAAACGAGGATCACCACACCTGAAGTACTTCTCAATATTCTTGAGTTATGTATACAGATATTTACGTATCAGGTTAAGGACAATCCTGAAGGGAAGCCTTCACTGAGGAAAGTGAAAGTACGCATAAGTGGTTAACTCCATCAGTAAATGATCCACTAAAACATCTATCTATTATTATCACTTAGTTGAAATCCGCCTAGCCTGATTATTGATGCTAAATGCTGTTGGAAGGACAATCCCAAAAATATGTGCTTCTTATAATACTTATATAATCGTTAGTGCTAGTTCCAGTCCCATCATGTAGATGATTGCCCTGCAACAGCTTTTCTGTGATATAGAAAATATGGTCGTTAGATCACGCTGTAAGGGTTTTCCGCAATTCTGCAAGTCTTGTGATCCAGTCCAGGAACGGTTTCCAACTGGAAATCAGTAGAGGTACGAAAAGGGAATATTGACTTGACAAAGATTGTTGCTTCTTCTATTCTCACAATTATCATATTCTTAAAATATTTGAGGACAAAGCAATAGGCATGATTTATCCAATCACAATTCAATTCAGCAATTCTGAAAGCATTGTTTTTATGCACGATATGCATACTACTCATATTGTATGATTCTTAATACTTGTATACTTTCAACATTAGCAAAGGAGAGAGATAATGCATATAAAAAGTATTGAAATTACCAACTTCCGAAACTTCTCCAACTTCAAAATTGATTTCACAAAAGGATTTCAGACAGTAATTGGTGAAAACAATATTGGCAAGAGCAATCTGTTCTGGGCAATTAGACTAGTATTAGACAAGAACTTATCATACAATTCTCGAATTCTTGAGGAGAAAGACTTCAATGGTTTTGCTGACATTAATAAGGAATCACATATTTCGATTAGTATTGAGATGTATGGTGATAATCTTGCAAGCATACCAAATCTACATGCACTAAAAACATCCGAGAATACGGTAAGATTGTCTTACTTGTTTGCACATAAATCTAAGCTAATCGCGACAGAGGATGTGAGCGATACTACAGATATCAAAGATTTCAGATGGAGGCTCTATGGAGGTGGTGATTCATTCTCAATTAGCGAAGTTGACAAACTTAACCAGATTGGCTTCAAAGATATCGCAGGGGTAAATCTCTATTACATATCGGGATTTCGAAATACTAGCTCAGATTTATTCGGTAGTTCGCGGTCACTACTAAGCGAGTACTGTAAATCACGAGAAAACGCTAAGGAAGAATTGGGAAGTGTTAAGACTGTACTTGAATCTACTTCCGAAGATCTAAATAAGCTTGATTTCATCCCAAGTATTTCAGAGGCATTCAAGGACAGAAATAAGGAAATAGCTGGGAGTCATTTTACATTTCCCGTAAGTTTGGGCTTTATTAATAGCAGCGATAGTGAAGTGTGGAATCAGTTGAAACTGTTTTTTAATCCGATGCTTGAGAAAAAGATTTCACTCTCTGCCTTAGGTCTTGGACAAAAGAATTTGCTTTACTTAAGCCTTTTTCTTTCAAAACTGATTAATGAGCAGAATGAAAGTGAGATTAATATCTTGCTAATAGAAGAGCCTGAAGCTCACTTGCATCCGCAATTACAGAAAGTTCTTTTTTCAAATCTTACTGGGTTGGTTAATACGCAAGTGTTCATGTCCTCACATTCAACTCATATCGCCAGCGATTGTAGCTTTAAAAATCTCAACATCCTGTATAGGAATATTGATTCTGTCGTAAAGTCTTATTCACCCTTCATAAGCAATCGCCAGACAGCAAAAGAGAGAAGGGAACATCTGTTGCTTAAAAGGTATTTGGATGCTACTCGCTCAGAGCTGTTTTTTTCATCTGCTGTCATTTTTGTAGAAGGGGTCGCAGAACAATTCATTGTTCCTGCTTTGGCTAAACAACTCTATAATATAAATTTGACAGAACACAATATTTCCGTCATCCCAATCTATAGCAGGTATTTTGATCCGTTCTTGAAGATGTTTCAAAATGGGAAATTGGAAATAGCAGCATGTGCAATCATTGATGGAGATAGCAAGGAGCACTCTGATGACGATTCAACAACAGCTGTAGTGAATGCCAGAAATCTTGAGGTTGCGGGTAGAGTCATAGTTTTTGAAGGGACAGAGACTCTAGAGGTTGACATATTCCCAAATAAATCTATTAACTCAGAGTATCTTAAATCATGCTTTATCAATTTGGGGCACACTAAATCACACGCAAATCTAATGAAATCAACTGATCCTTGGTCATCTGAGCTATTGAAAAGAATTGATGGCACAATCAAGAAAGGTCGTTTCGCACAAGAGCTTGCACTGAATATTGATGAGAACTTCACGATACCTGAGTATATTAAACAAGCATTGGAGTTCATTTTCAAAGCAGCCAATGTACCGCTGTCATAATGGATATAAATACAAAGCAAAAAAAAGCTGTATTCGAGCTCTGCGGCAATACGCTGATAACAGCTTCACCAGGCTCAGGAAAAACTAGAACCCTTGTTGCTAGAGGTATTCATAGACTAGAGAATCTTCCGAAGTTCAAATCACTCGCTCTTATCACATATACAAATGCCGCTGCTGATGAAATTGCATCAAGGTTAATTACCGAAAAAAACTGTTTCATAGGAACAATACACAGTTTTTGCCTTGAATTCATTCTCCGACCTTTCAGTTGGAAATGCAACTGGACTAGACCACACGTAATTAGTTATGAGCAGAAGCAAGTGTTTTTTGAGGAAAATGATGACATTAACTTAGAATCCTCTTTGCAAAATAAGTTTGATGAGCTTAATAAGATTAGGAAAAGGATTGACGGTTCTTTAGACACGAGTGTTGACTGGAATCACCCATACGAATTGGGCGATATTGCTGAAAGGTATTATGAGTATCAATCCTCCATTAATGCTATTGATTTCAACGAAATTCTGTACCGTTCTTATATTCTAGTAAGAGACTTCAAATTCATACCAATTTCTTTATCATCAATGTTTTATGAAATTCTTGTTGATGAATTCCAAGATACAAATATATATCAATATGAAATACTTAAATTGATAAATTCCTTTGGAAATTGTACCTTCTTCTTTGTTGGCGATGAGAAGCAAAAGATTTTTTCTTTCGCTGGTGCGATTGAGGATTCTTTTGAAAGAGCAAAAGTTGATTTCAATGCTCAGCAGCTCGATTTAACAGAGGTATACCGTTCAACCAATAACATTGTTAGGGCATACTCCAAGTTATTCCCCGATCATCCAACAATCATTAATAGTTCTGATTTAGCCAATATCAACATTGATATTGTTACTCTTCAAACCGATAAGAAGAACCACAATAGCTACATTCAACGTATTGTTAAGCACCTTGTTGAAAAGAAGGGGATTGGGTTATCTGGGATAGCAATCCTTTCTACAAGCTGGTATGCCGCTTTTCCTGTGAGCCAATTATTAAGAGCCAATTACAGAATTGTTGGTCTGGGTGCTTTACCGCATAAAGGTGTAAGCAATTCTACTATGAGCTTGCTAAGAATATTGTCACGCTACTATGTCTATCCTAGCATTGGTGCTATTAGAGGGATAAAACGCAATTTCGAAGCACATATGCTAATTAATAACATCCAATACTCCGATCAGGAGCGAGTAATATGCATTAACAATCTAATTGCAGATTTCGGTAGAGTAACTGAAAACATTAATATCGCAGAAGGACTATTGCTTATTAAGAGTCTATTTGATAAGGCATTTCAAGTTCAGGATTCCACGTTTGGAGAAATCATTGATTTGATTTCAGAGGAAGAGAAACAAGCATGGAGTATTGGAGAATACTTGAAAACTCTTGCCGGTGTTGATGGTATAACCTGCAATACAATTCACAAAGCAAAGGGATTAGAATTTGATGCCGTTATACTAAATGGGATGAATGAGAATAGAATACCCTATCAAAAATTGATTAACCGAAGCAATTGGACATACGCTGAGTTAACAACAGCTGATATTGAGAACGGAAGAAATCTCTTCTATGTTGCCGTTAGTAGAGCAAAAAAGTATCTTATATTACTTCATAATTGGAAACCATCAATGTTTATTGGCTTATTGAAATAGTTATTGTCGCCTTCCGAACTCGACAATTGGTAATAATCGGTTTAAGGAATAATCACAGGCAATGCATTTTCGGAACACTCCATACCCAATGGAGGTGAGGAACTGATCTGAAGAGTTCTTCTTCAAGGAGGATCGCAAGATCTAATGACTTCCTCTTCGAGCATGATGGACAGAAACCACGGCACTTGGGGGTACAGCGGCTTTCACTTGTCCCTCTTCCATGCTGCGGCAAACATACCGTCCACCTGGTGGTCAAAGGGGAATATGCAAATCATTCCATCCATGACAAGCTCAGCAGGGCCTCGGAGGCTGATCCTTTGGAAATTATCCCTGCTTCTTTCGAACATTTCAGCCTGCAGACGGTTTTCCTCTTCTTCAAGGCTGCACGTTGAGTATATCAGAAAACCACCTGGTACAACAAGTTCGCATGCGGCAAGAAGAAGTTCCCTCTGAAGAGTAACGGAATTCTCAAGGTATTCGTCGGACCATTTCCACCTCGCATCACAGCGCCTTCTGTAAACTCCGGTATTCGTGCATGGGGCATCGATGAAAACTGTATCAAAACCGCTTCCGAATGACGGCATTCTTCCGTCTGTGACAACCGGAATACTGTCGCGCCAATGGAGTCTGGCACTGTTTTTCCGCCATCTATGCATCCTTGAGAAGGATGAATCGGCAGAGACAACGTATTTCGCAGCTGCCTGAAGATGGTGTGTCTTACCGCCCGGAGCCGCTGCAATCTCGAGCACCGACCCGCCGGCTGCGAGCTCTGCCGCAACTCTGCCGGTAATTGCAGCCGCCTCATCCTGCAGGTAAACGTTCCTGGTTTTAGAATCAATAGGAATTTCTCCGGTTCTCTCAATGATCCTGTAATCATCAAGGTACAGGCCTTTCTCCAGATCGCCCTCCGCATCAGGAAAACAGCCGCCTATACCAGGTACGCTGTTGTTCCATTCAAGGAGTTTCTCTGTCTTTTCTCTTCCGTACCTTGAAACCCATCTTGCAGTGAGTGATTGGGGATGCGACCAGACCTCATGCAGAGGGGCTCCATTCATATCCGGTTCTCCCTCCGTCACCAGCCTTCTTAAAACCGCGTTCACGAGGCCCGATGCTCTATGGCCGGAAAGGGCGGCTACAGTGGCCGAAACGGCCGCATGCGGAGGCGTATCGAGGATGATCAGCTGTGCCGCCCCTATCCTCAAGGCAGCGAGAACGAAGCTGTCAAGTTCATCCAGGGGTTTTGAACAGAAACGGGCCAGAGCTCTGTCGAGCCTGACCCGCCAAACTGTTGTTTCCCTCAGAAGCTTCAGGGCGAAAGCCCTGTCTCTGCCACGAAGGTTTAAATTCTCGGTCCCACGACTAAGAGATTCAATAACAGCCCTTCGCGTGGCTGCGCCAGCTGATCCGTTACTGAACGTTTTCGACCTTTTCTATCTCAGGGAAAACCGCCTTCAGATTCCGTTCAACGGTCCACTGAAGCGTTACTGTAGCCATTGCACAACCAGAGCATGCGCCCTGAAGTCTGACTTTAACTATTTTACCCTCGATACCAATGAATTCGATGTCTCCGCCGTCCCTCTGCAGAACAGGTCTTACCTTCTCGATTTCAGCCTTAACGTTCTCATCGTTGAATTCAAGTGCATTCTCAGTCATCTCATCTCCTCCGGTCATTTAATCTGTGAAATTACTAGTGATACCATTGTCATAAGTTTTATAAGAATATTCAGCGACGGACCGCTTGTGTCTTTAAAAGGGTCACCTACAGTATCTCCGATAACAGCTGCTGCATGCTCGCTGGAACCTTTTCCTCCAAGGTTGCCTTCTTCGATGTATTTCTTTGCATTATCCCATGCACCGCCCGCATTGGACATGAAAACAGCAAGAAGAACACCGGATGCGATGGCGCCGGCAAGAACCCCGCCGAGGGTTTCAGCGCCGGATTCACCGAATGCAAAGAAAATGACAACTGGAATAACGATGGCAAGGACACCTGGAAGTATCATTTCCTTCAGTGCGCCCTCCGTTGCTATCTCTACACACTTCTGAGTATCCGGTTCAGTTTCCTTCTCCATCAGCCCCTTAATATCGCGGAACTGCCTTCGCACTTCTTCTACCATATCCATGGCAGTCCGGCCTACGGCCCGGAGCGTCATCGAGGCGAATATGTACGGCAGCAGGGCACCAAACAGGAGGCCGGCCACAACATTCGATTTCAGGAGATCGATAGTCTGCAGCCCGGTTGAAGCAGCGTAAGCGCTGAATAGAGCAAGGGCTGTAAGGGCAGCTGAACCAATCGCAAAACCCTTGCCCATGGCGGCTGTTGTATTGCCGAGAGAATCAAGTTTATCGGTCTTCTGCCTAACTTCTCCAGGAAGTTCCGCCATTTCCGCAATACCCCCGGCATTGTCGGCCACCGGTCCATAGGCATCAACCGACATTGTCATTCCAACATTCATCAGCATGCCAAGAGCGGCCAGAGCAATTCCGTACAAGCCGGCGAAGTGATAACTGACCATGATCGCAGCCGCTATGAACAGAATCGGGAAAATGGTTGATTCCATACCAACGGCTATTCCCTCTATTATGCAGGTTGCAGGGCCCGTTTTAGTGCTTCGGGCTATTCTCATGACGGGTCCGCGGCTTGTGTAGTATTCCGTAATAAGGCCTATCGCAGTTCCCGAAACAACACCGCAGATGAGAGCCCAGAAGATACCCATGCCGACCTGGAAGAAGAGTATTGCTCCTAAAGCCAGTACTATTGACAGGCCGGTGCTTATGAATGTTGAATTCCTGAGAACCGTGGCAGGGCTCCCCTTCCGGCTGAGCAGCTTCACCGAAAGAACTCCCGCAATACTTGCGAGTGTGCCCAGGGCTGCCAGGACAATCGGCAATGCGATCAGCGTTTGTATTGAGGCCCGGGACCCCTCAGGGATCAAACCGACGGGAATACCTGCCAAACTGAATCCCAGAGCCAGTACTATTGCCGCGATAATGCTGCCTACATAAGATTCAAAAAGATCGGCACCCATTCCGGCAACATCACCCACATTATCACCCACGTTATCGGCGATAACTGCCGGATTACGGGGATCGTCCTCCGGTATTCCAGCTTCCAGTTTCCCAACAAGATCGGCTCCCACATCAGCGCTCTTGGTGAATATTCCTCCGCCAACCCTAGCGAAAAGGGCTATTGAGCTGGCGCCCATACCGAAACCTGCAATATTCTCCAGCGATACAGCGCCCAGTATGGATTCGAGGAATTCCTTCGCAGGTACTATGTTGCTGTATAAAAGGTAGAATATCGATACTCCGAGAAGTCCCAGCATCGCTACGGCAAGCCCCATAACACTCCCGCTCTTGAAGGCTACCGCCAAGGCATTTGAGAGGCTTGTTCTTGCTGCCTCAGTGGTTCTAACATTACCTATTGTCGCAGCGTTCATACCGATGTATCCGGCGATCATGCTGAATCCGGCACCGAATACGAATGCGATCGCGGTTCCCGGATCGATACCGAAGAAGAGGGCAAGTGCAATACAAGCAACAAAGATCAGCAGTATGCGGTACTGCGTTCTCAGGTAGGTCATGGCTCCGGAGTGGATCTGATCGGCAAGGTGAATCATCCTGTCGTTCCCGCTCGGTTCCTTCTTCAGACTTTTAAACCTGAGTACAGCAACAAGGCCGGTCAGGACCACTACGAATAGTCCCAGGTACCGGAATACTATCTGGGATACAGTCATTTACACTCCTTATATACATTGAATAATACCAACGCCATTGCGTTATAATTTTCCTGAGAATGTGCCTTTTCTACTCCAGCCGAGGGTTGAGGTCAAGGTGGCCTACAATTCCAGACGCTTGAGGGTATCGATGATACCTGTGGTTGAAAACTCGTCCAGGAGAGGAACTATTTCAACCCGGCCCCCGCAGGAAATAACAAGATCAGCCCCCACAACGGATCCCAACTCATAATCCCCCCCCTTTACAAGAATGTGAGGCTTCAGCTCTTCGATCAGCTGGAGCGGTGTATCCTCATCGAAAGGGACCACATAATCGACCGATCTGAACTCTGCAAGGAGAGCCATTCGTGATTGCAGATCGTTCACAGGTCTGCCGCTGCCTTTGAATCTTGTTACTGACGCATCGGTATTTATCCCAACAAACAGCTGGTCCCCGAATGAACGTGCTGCTCTCAGTATGTGCACATGACCGGGATGCAGAATGTCAAAGCAGCCGTTTGTGAATACTATTGTACAGCCATCTGTACGAAGTTTATTACTGAGTTCTTCCGCCTCAGTTCTTGTCAGTATCCTTCCTTCTTGAATAACGCTCCACCTCCTTAATTATGTCGGATGGTGATACCGCGTAAACTCCCGGCTCGGAGCAGGTTGCTGCTGCTGCAAAGCTGGATATTCTGACACCGTCATCAAGAGGCAGTCCGGCAGCAATAGAAAGTGCCATAACAGCAATAACCGTATCACCGGCACCTGAGACATCAAAGACATGTCTTGCCGCAGCGGGTCTGAAGAATGGTTCAGATTCTTTTCTGCAGAGTACACTCCCGTCCCCGCCCAGAGTTATAAGAACGGAAAAGGCTGAAAGTCTGTCAAGAAGCTGTTCACCGGCTTCAATCGCATCATCGACGGTTTTTATTTCCATTCCAAGGGCAAGGGATGTTTCCAGTCTGTTCGGCTTGAAAAGCGTACATCCACGGTACTCGAAAAAGTTCATGAATTTGGGGTCAACTGCGACAGGTACCTTCTCCCTTCGGGAAACTGATAGGATTCCGGATATCAGACCAGGAGTCAGCACACCTTTATTGTAATCCTCCAGAACTATTGCATTCAGCTCACCGATAATCCGCTCAATCTGAGAGGACACTATGTCCTGTATTTTATCGCTGATAGGTTCCGTTATTTCCCGGTCAAGCCTGATGAGTTGATGTCCACCCGACATTATCCTGGTTTTTGATGTTGTCGGACGGTTCGAATCGAAGATAACCGCATCAGTGTTTATCCCTTCCTTCTCAAGAAGGTCCACGAGCAGCCTGCCTTCAGTGTCATCCCCTACCGTTCCGGCCATGAGAGGAATGCCCCCCAGTGAAAAGATATTCCTTGCAACATTGGCAGCTCCGCCGGGAACCCATTTTTCTCCGCTTCTTTCCAGAGATACGATGGGAACAGGGGCTTCAGGGGAGATCCTGTCAACTCTGCCTTCAATATAGTGATCAAGAATAAGGTCACCTGCAACCAGTACCCTTTTCCCCCGCAGGCTATCGAGTATGTTTTCAATATTGTTATCTGGTATCAAGAATCCCCCCGTCCGGATATTTTGGTTATAACTTATACTACTTTATTGCTATAAGGAGCAGCCGTGAAACCTAAGATGATGAAACAACCGCCTCAAATCAACGCCGACCCTTCCGATACGGATGGAGTATACAGCAATGTCTTCTATGTTGCAGCTTCAAGAGCCGAGTTTGTACTTGATTTCGCAAGAATAGTTCCCGGAGTACAGGGTGCGAAATTGAAATCAAGGGTAATAATATCACCCCACAGGATGAAGGCCCTTGTTAAGACACTGGAATCTCAGATCGTATCGTATGAAGGAAAATTCGGAAAACTGGATACCGATAATCTGAATGCCATCGGATTTCAGAATCCAGCAGAAAATGACTAAGAAACAGACCGGAATATGGGCAGTGATATCCTGATGATCGATCAAGTAATTTCATGAAACTGAATCGGACACATCTCTGGCAATGGATAGTGGCTTTTATAGTCTCCTTGCTGCTCTGGGTGATCTCAATGGACGATAGCCTGTTTGAGATCAACTACTCACTGCCGCTGAAGCCGCCATCCCTCTCATCAAATTTCATCGTACTTAATGATCTCAGCAGTGATTCGGTTCAGGTTACTTTCACCGGAAATGGGTACGGTGTGCTTCGCGATCAGATATTGCGAATTCCTGAATCTGTTCTGGTCAACATAACGATAAGCGATCAGGGCCAGGATTTCCCTGTCAGTATATCCACAGAGCTTTCCCGAAGCAATATCGTATTCAGCGGAGATGAATACTCAACCCTTTCAGCAGCTTCGTTCCGGCCTGGAAGCATTGAGTTCACAGTAGACAGGAATATCGTCAGAAATCTTCCAGTGGCAATAACATCATCTACCGATATACCCGAGCGGTATTACTGGTCGGTAATATCAAATTCAACAGTTGAGGTAAAGGGTGCCGAATCAATTGTCAGTCAGTTAGACAGCTGCTATACTGTATCCGTAGACCCAATACTGGATTATGTACGAGCAACTATTGTAAAGCCTGAAGGTGTTGTTTATATAAGCCCTTCATACGTTTCAGCCGAACTTGTTCCTCCTGTAGAAGTAATAGTATCACTGAAACACTGATCATGTATTGACAGGTATGAAACAAGATGGGTAGATTTAGACCGATGTTGTGGAACAGGACAGTCAATAAGCAAATAAGAACACTGCATTTTTTGTGGAGGAATAATCTATGAGATCAAAGATTCTTGTGAGAATTCTGATTGTGCTGCTGGCCGCTTTTCTGATTTTCAGGATTCATCAGAGAGTCGAGACTTACAGGATTCCCAAGGAATTCTGCCAATCACAGCTCAGAACACTTGCTGAAGCGAATATCCAGCACATGTATGAGATGGAAGGAGTTCCAGCTCCTGATCTTGACAGCCTCCTCACATATGCAAGAGAAAACGGGTTCTTTGAAACGTCCATGAGTAATGACAGCATTTCAATCTCATTTCAGAACGGTAACACAAGGCAGGTTCTCATTCCGGTTGAATGGAAGAATCTCTGGAACGCTTCCGCGGTCCAGAACATTGATGATGAACTGGTTTCACTTCGGAATGCCCATGCGGACATTATGAGCGAAATAAGCGATCATGAGAACCGACTGGGATTCACACTAGACTCCCTTATTGTTGTCCGGGAAGAGTACATCCAGGAAAACCCGCTCACTGAAACAGAGCAGGAAGAAAATACCCTGCCACCCGGTGTATATTTCGACGATTCCCTGGGCTTCAACGCACAGTCCCTGATAGACACTGAAGTAGATATATCCGCCTCAATTGGCTCCATGAATACTATTCTTCAGAATTTCAATAACATCATTGCTCCCGCCAGGAAGGACTCTGTATCTTCCATCGTAGCTGCCGTATGCCCCTCGATATGGGAAGTTGGATACTACGATTCGGTTTACATGTATGATTCGAAACTTGCTCTTGGAACGCAATTTGCATTATCCTGCCCCAATTACGACAGGCACGGCGGTATAGTCGGAGGATTTTTCGAAAAAGATTACCCGGATTCCATGTTCCTGGAGCCGGACTGGTCCAAAACACAATTCGTATACAGTTTTCCCGAATACGCAGCAATGCGAAGGCTTCAGGCCTCAAGGGCCAACCTGATCCGCGTGGCGGAAGAGGAAGCAGCTTATCTCGCTCAGAGATACCCTTTAGTGATCATACCCAAACAACCGGAGAATCTTGAAGTCAATATCGATGAACTTATTGATCCCCTTGGCGGAGAGTATGTGTTCGAAGTTATTCCCGATACAACCTACACCTTCTATGAGAATCCTGATGCTCGTACAGCCAGAACAAGAGGGGATTCAATAACAGTTCAATCCATGAAATTCGTTGCTTATACAACGACTGACCCAGAGGTTTCAAGAGTGGAAGTCTTCTTCTCTCATCCGATGACATTCCCAAGTCGTGCCGACGGAGCCGTCCCTGGAAGTAATGACAACGTCACCGTACTCATGAATTGGAAGCGTTCTGAACTCGGAACGATACAGATCGATGAACGGGAAGTTGATCTTCTGGATGAACCCACCTGGGATTTTATCAAATCCCGCTTCGAGGCAGACAGTATCACAGAGACAAACTAAACAGTTGACTGCGGTTGGTTCCTGGAACTCTGTATACTTTTGAGGGTATAGATGCGGGTGTTGTTCAAACTACGTTCTTCTCATTATTGATTTTGATTCTACGGAGGTTCAGATGTCAGATGATTGCAAGGATATAGATGTTATGGGGGAACGGACGGATAATCAGTATATACTGGCTATTGCTATCGCAAAACGGGTTAGAAAACTCAGATCAGGTGCCCCTCCTCTGGTTGAAGTTGACAATTCCAGAAGAAAACCATTTCAGATAGCGATGAGAGAAATAGCCGAGAAGAAGATCCTCTACTCAGTAGATAGTGATAACTAATAGCAGCTTCATTCAGCGAAAGGAAATTGTATATGAAATCTATCTATATTTTCGCAGGTATAGTTATTCTTGCTGTGGGCGCATGCGGAACGCAGGAAAGGGTGGGCTCCAGCGGTGATACCGATACATCGAGTGTTCTTGCTACAGTAGGTGATGTAGAAATCACTGAAAATATCATTAATAAAGAGCTGGAAATGATACCTCCCTACCAGAGGTCCTCATTCGAGACTCCAGAGGGAAAAAGACTCCTACTGAATCATATCATTGAACGGGAACTGCTTCTACTTGAAGCGCAGAATCTGGGTCTCGAACGGGACTCTTTCGTAATAGCGCAGGTAGAACTTGCCCTGCAGCAGGTTGAGGAGGCCAGGGACAGAGCTCTCCTTCAGGCCTACTATCAACAGGAAGTGGTGGATGCTGTTGTAATACCGGAAGATGAAATTCTTGCCTACTACAACGATCATCTTGATGACATCTACTATCAGGAATCCCAGGTAAAAGTCTCTCAAGTACTTGTTTCATCAGTTGAGGGTGCGACCGATGTGGCGGCAGCGCTGGAGGCCGGAGATACATTTGAGTCGGTCGTAAGAGTGTTCAGTGAACATGCACCCACCAGTACTTCAGGTGGTGATATGGGTTGGGTCACGATAAACTCACCACTGCCCTATCTCGGAGAACAGGCAGTCATCTCGGAAGCACTGTTCGGCGCTGACATCGATGATATCGTCGGACCCTTCGAAACGACAATGGGGCATCACTATTTCATGGTTACCGATATAACAGATGAGGGCGCACGTCCTCTTGATGAAGTACGGGAATCAATCGAAAATACCCTCAAGCCCACGTTAGTCAATTCGTACTTCCAGGATACTGTTATTCCAAGGCTCACTGAAAGCTACGGTGTTACTATAAATGAGGATGCTTTCCTGCCCGATGAAAGCATGGATCCCGATTCGCTCTTCCAGTCAGCACAGAACCTGATGGAATCAAATCCTGAGTCAGCAGTTGAATACTATGGATTGTTCATTCAGCGTTTCCCCGATCATGATAATGCTCACCAGGCACAATTCCTCTTGGGTTTCACGCTTTCGGAATACATGGGTAATTATGACAGGGCAGCTATTGCTTTTCAGCAGCTGATAGATAACTATCCTGAATCGGATTTCGTTGACGATGCAGAATGGATGATCGAAAACATGGGTACACCTCCTGAAAGCCTTTTCGTCGAAACTGTTCCCCTGGTGGAAGAGGAGAATACGGACTCTTCGGGAGAATAAGAGCTTCCCCTTCGTTTGAAAAACCCGGAATGGATTTTCCGGGTTTTTCTTTACCCTTTTCCAGATTCGCTGTATGACTCATATTCGCTCTATATATTTACTGCTTCCGGGAGGTATTTATTGAAGAACTGTTTTCTTCCTGTGCTGGTCACAGTACTGATCTTTCTTGTTGCGATGATCATGGGATGCGGTCCTGTTAAAGATGAAGATTCCCCAGAAGGCTTGACCGCCCTTGCGGAGAATGCCTTCAGTTCAGGAAGCATATCTGAATCTCTGAGGTACTACTCCAAGGCTATTGAAGACTTTCCAGAGAACCCTATGTATTCCTCCTGGCAGTATGGAAGGGGAAGGTCCCTCCTTGCTATCGATCGATTTGAAGAAGCATCGGAAGCGGCATCACAGGCTCTGCACAGCGCAATAGATTCGCACGGCAAGGCAATTGCCTTCCTGCTCCTGTCGCAGATTGAAATAGAACAGGGATCCTTTAGAAACAGTATTGAAACACTCTCGAACATGCAGCAGGATCATCTCAATCAGGATGAATCAGAATCCGCTGTAGACATGATACGCCTTGCACTTGAAAAAGTGGATATGAGCTACCTTACAGCTGAACCCGGAACTGGATGGACGGAGGTCTTCTTCCTCCTTGAACTGGAAAGAAGATATGCGGCAGAGGGAAACACCGAAAGAGCCGTTCTGACAGGAATCGAAATTGACAGGCTCTTCCCGGAAGCTCACCAGCGGTACGGCAGGCCTTCATTAGTAACCTCTCAAGACGGTTTCGTCGCGCTGGTTCTTCCGCTCAGCGGCTCCGGTTCAGACTACTCTGAAAGAGTCCGATCCGGTGTTGATCTTGCCTTTGATTTGTCATCGGGACTGTTCATTTCTGTACCTCAAGTAATTGCCTTTGACTGCGGTGTAGACAGCATGGGTATAGTGGAAATAATGAACTCCCTGGGTTCTAATCCTGCATGCCTAGCTGTAATCGGACCGCTTACAAGCAGAAACGCTGAACTGGCAGCTCCTCTGGCGCAGAAGTGGTCACTTCCCATGATAACACCTGCGGCGACATCTTCAGGACTGGATGATTACGGTGATTATGTGTACAGGCTGGTTGTATCACAGGGAGACGATGCTGCCGCTGTGGCTGAATACGCAGTACGAAACGCCGGCTGCAGAACATTTGCGATAATTCATGAATTTACTTCTGAATCGGTTGCCAATGCCGAGCAGTTCAGCTCTGTAGTACAGGAACTGGGCAGCGAAATCGTAGGCATGGAAGGTTACGAATCAGGATCAACCGATTATAGAGGTCAGATAAACGCCATAAAATACCTGCACCCGGACGGTGTATTCCTTCCTGTAGATGCGTGGGATGCTATTCAGCTCGCCCCTCAACTTAGATTCTACCGTGTTGAATCTCAGCTCTTCGGAACATCGGGGTGGGACGATGAAATACTGCTGGAACAGGGTGGTGAATACGTTGAAGGTGCTGTATTCCCAGTTTCCTTCGGTTCCGGTTCAATGAACCCCGCGACAGCACGTTTTTCGTATTTCTACGAGCGGGAATACGATTCCATGCCCACAATGCTGGCAGCCCAGGGATACGATACCGCAGAAATAATACTGAACGCATGGAGAGGATCAATCCCTTCCCGATCATCCCTGGAGAACCATCTTGAAACCCTGAACATATACTTCGGGGCTACAGGTATGTGTACTCTAGGCAGTGTATCGATCCCGCGTTCCGCCTTCCCTCTGGTCATGGTGATTGACGGAGAAATAGTAAGCATTGAATAGTATATCTGGTATCGGATTTCACTGGGGAATCGATATTGGCGGTACAACGACAATACTCGGTTATCTGAAACCGGATGGATTCGCTGTGGCGGCTACCCTGAAAACCGATCCTGCAGCGGGACCGGACTCACTGCTGCGAAAGATAAGTAAGACAATTGGTGAGGCTGATCATGCTCCTTGTTCCGCAGGTGTTGGCATTGCCGGCCTTGTAGACAGATCTGAGGGATTGCTTGTCTCTTCCCCGAACCTTCCCGGGTGGAAACATTACCCCATTCGTGAAAACTTATCCACGATGCTCAACTGTCCAGTTGCAATAAATAACGATTGCAATGTCTTCGCTTTGCAGGCCATAGAATCCTCAAGCATACCCGACTCCGGTCTATGGCTGATGATAACCCTCGGAACAGGCATAGGCGGAACAATAATCCAGGACGGTACTATCCTTTACGGGTCAGGATACGCTGGCGAATTCGGCCACATGACGGTAGAGGCTTCCGGAAGGAAATGTCTATGCGGGTCGACAGGGTGCTGGGAGCAATATGCTGCATCGGAAGCCCTTTGCGATTACTACAGAAAATACAGCGGTCACAGTGCATACCATGATCCAATACATATAGCCCGTCAGGCTTCGATGAAACAGAGTGCAGCGCTGAGCGCTTTCAGTGAATTCGGAACATGGCTCGCTGTTGGCCTCGTGAACCTGTATCAGTGCTTCAGTCCGGACGGTGTTTTCCTTGGGGGTGGTCTGATGGGCGCTTGCGAGTTCTTCCTGAAGCATGCTGAATCGGAGTTCGGAAGAAGGTGCCGCTACACGTGGAATGTGAACGTGCTGCCGTCCAGTTCCGATGCGGGGGCGGAAGGAGCTGCTATCATGGGAAGAAACAGGACCGAATGATGATATTCCTGCTGTTGATGACGCTCTATGCAACCGATACTGCAGAGCCGGATAGTATTTCAAGGGATTCAACACGTACTGCGGAGAGACTTGAAACAATTGCGTATTCTGCTGATTCAATGGTCTTCTATCCTGACACAGGCGATCTGATACTGATTGGGTCTGCAAGCCTTGATTACCGGGATATGACTTTGAAATCGGATACCGTTGTATACTCCGCAGAGGATGAGATCATCACTGCCAGCGGTGAATCCGAACTTCTGGATCGCGGAGAGTCAATAACAGGTAACGGTATGATATACAGTATTCAAACCCGAAAAGGACGAATACTGGACGCTGCTTCTCAGTACGAATTTGGGTTCTATACCGGTTCCACAATCACGAGGATAGGCCGCAACGAGTTCAATATAGTTGATGCCAGATTCACAACATGCGATGAAGACAGCATCCATTACTATTTCTATTGCCCTGTAATGAAAGTATTCCCAGATGATAAAGCTGTTGCCAGACCGGTGTATCTTTACGTTGAAGACACGCCCGTTCTCTATTTTCCATACTGGGTTTTCCCAATAAGAAGAGGAAGGCAGTCCGGATTCACAATGCCCAAATTCGGTCAGACATCAAGGGATGGCAGGTTCCTTCGGGAATTCGGTTACTATTTTGTTTTTTCTGATTACTCTGATCTATGGATACACGGGGATATAATGGAGAAGACCAGATTCGTACTGGCAGCTGAGGAGAGACACAGGGTAAGGTATTTATGCAATGGAAATGTCCGAACCGAATGGAGGAGAGAATTTCTGACCCATCGTGACAGATGGATGGTATTCGGCAACCATCTGCATGATTTCCCGGACGGGACAACGGTCAGAGTACAGGGTGAGTTTCTAAGTGATAAATCCTACCTTGAAGAAACGCAGCAGAATCCGGAGGATCGTATGACAGGAGAGCTGCACTCCTGGGTTAGTGTAAACAGGTACTTCGGCAGGATGAGTTTCCAGGCGGCATTTGAACGGACGAGTTACCTGAATACTGATCCTGACACTATTCCCGGAGAGGTTGAATCCAACCAGGAGCTCCCTGACATCAGGCTTTCTCTCCCTTCAGCTCCCCTTTTCAGAACACCTTCGGATCCCTCGCTTATCCGCCCATGGCACGGAATCTACTGGAATGCAGGCGCGCATTACCTTTCAAGAGACAGAAGAATGGAAGAATCAAGGGCAACAAACTCAGCTTTGAAGCTGACTTCGGGACTGACAGGATCCAGCAGATTATGGGGCTGGCTTTCGATCGCACCTTCGGTGCAGGCAAAGGGAACCATATATGACCGTGACAGGAACGATGAAAATTACCCATGGTGGCTGCATGGGTCCGCGAACCTGTCAGTCTCAACTGATATCTATGGAATCTTCAGTACAAGACTCTTCGGCCTGGATGCTCTTCGGCACACAATTACTCCCAGTGTCTCCTTCGGGTGGGCACCTGATCGATATCTGAACAGCGGCGGTCTTATGAATTCCGATTCAGCGGGATCTGAATACTACACATTCTCTGATTTCGGTCTTCCATCGTCCAGTCGAACCATATCATTCAGTCTTCGGAACAGACTGGAGGGAAAGATGTCGGAGAGGGACAGAATTACCCGTTTCGATATAGCATCACTTCAGCTCTCAACATCTGCAAACCTCGAGGAGAGTGTGACACCATTTTCTCCCCTTTCAGCAACCCTTGATATTTCTCCCTCATCACGCTTCACTGTTACCGGTAATGGAAGCTGGAACCTTTACGAGAACAGGCTCACAAACCTATCCGTATCCTCTACCCTTCGCCTTTCCGGGTACGATAGAACCCTTCTTCCCGATTCGGGCATTACAAGAACCGGTATGCCTATCAGAATGGTCATTTCTCATTACTACAGGCATGGCCTTGAGGATACTGAGAGCATCAGTAAGTTCCGTTTTTCCGCCTCTCTCGATCTGACTCCGGGCTGGTCGCTGGAGTACAGCGCATACTACGATGCATTGAATGAAAATTTCATCAACCAGAGTTACACACTTCGCCGCGATCTTCATTGCTGGGAGGCCGTCTTCGTCAGGCATATTTCAGATGTGGACAGCGGATTCTATTTCAAGATCAACATAATAGATATTCCGGATATAAAAATTGAACAGCATGTAAGTAACTTCTGATTTATATTACTTTGAGTTATTAATACGCCTATTTATGTGCATTATAAATCATAATACACCTTCCTGTTGAATCACAATCATCGGTAT